>NZ_JAKSYQ010000182.1:0-718 GCF_022829665.1 Methylobacterium sp. E-041
CAGGTTGGTCGAGGACACGTCGGAGCCGGCGGTGGCGCCGGCCAGCTCGAAGTCGTGAGCGTAGAAGTCGAAGAACGACGAGGCGCGACCGGCGGTGAAGCCCGCGAACTGGATGAAGGCCTTGTCGGCGTTCACGTACTGCTGCAGCCGGCCGAAGCTGTCGACGCCGAGACCCGGGTAGGCGTTGCCGATGCGCTGGTTCGTGCCCGACGTGCCGAGACCGGAATAGCCGGAGCCGCTGCCGGCTTCCAGGCGCACGAACGCGCGAAGGGTGCCGTAGGCGGTCTGGGTGCGGGCGTCGAGGTTGATGCGCAGGCGGGTGCGGTAGCCGGTGCTGTCACCGTTGTTCGAACCGTTCTGGCGCGAGTACGACGGCTGGTAGGCAGCGTCGAAGCGGGCGCGACCCGAAAGGCGGAGGCAGGTGTCGGTGCCGGGGATGTAGAAGAAGCCGGCGCCGTAGGCGGAGCAGACGCGGACGTACTCGATGGGGGCGGCCTTCTTGACCGGCAAATCGGCAGCCTGGGCGCCGGCGACGGCGGCGAAGCCGGCGGCCGAAGCGAGCAGGGTGCTCTTCAAGAGCGTCATAGATATCTCCAAAAGCTTCGAGACCCGAGGATCGTGTGGTCGCGGGGCCGGGGCCGATCGCGTCACACCTTGTTTTGCGGCCCGCTTTTTGGTGCGGGCTCATCGGGCCCGCTTTTGCGATGCCCCCAGTGCC
>NZ_JAKSYQ010000187.1:0-1922 GCF_022829665.1 Methylobacterium sp. E-041
CGCTCGGGGAGGATGTCCTCGACCTTCCGGACGATGCTGGCGGCGTCGAGGCCGGCCTCGGCGTACATCTTGTCCGGGCTGTCGTGGTCCTGGTAGCTGTCGGGCAGGGTCATCGTGCGCACCCGAAGCCGCATCGCGTCGAGCACGCCGCGCTCGGTCAGCAGGTGCAGCACCTGCGCCCCGAAGCCGCCGCGCGAGCCCTCCTCCAGCGTGATCAGAACCTCGTGGCTCGCCGCCAGGTCCAGGATCAGCGCCTCGTCCAGCGGCTTGGCGAAGCGCGCATCCGCCACCGTCACCGCGATGCCGGCCGCCTCCAGCGTCTCGGCCGCCTTCAGCGCCTCGGACAGACGCGTGCCCAGCGACAGCAGCGCCACCCGCGCGCCCTCGGGCCGCGTCACGATCCGGCCCCGGCCGATCGCCAGCGGAACGCCCACCTCCGGCATCTCGACGCCCACCCCCTCGCCGCGCGGGTAGCGCAGCGCGATCGGGCCGTCGTCGTGCGCGTGGCAGGTCGCCACCATGTGCACCAGCTCGGCCTCGTCGGCCGCCGCCATCACCGTCATGTTCGGCAGGCAGCACAGGTACGCCAGGTCGAACGCCCCCGCATGCGTCGCCCCGTCGGCCCCCACCAGCCCCGCCCGGTCCAGCGCGAAGCGCACCGGCAGGTTCTGCAGCGCCACGTCGTGGATCACCTGGTCGTAGGCCCGCTGCAGGAAGGTCGAGTAGATCGCCACGAACGGCTTGTAGCCCTCCGTCGCCAGGCCGCCGGCGAACGTCACCGCGTGCTGCTCGGCGATCCCGACGTCGAAGGTCCGGTCCGGATGCGCCTTGCCGAACAGGTCGATCCCGGTGCCGCCCGGCATCGCCGCGGTGATCGCCACCACCTTGTCGTCGGCATCCGCCGCCTTGATCAGGCTCTCGCCGAACACCCGCGTGTAGGCCGGGGCGTTGGCCTTCGCCTTGGTCTGCACGCCCGACAGCACGTCGAACTTCACCACGCCGTGGTAGCGGTCGGCCGACGCCTCCGCCGGCGCGTAGCCCTTGCCCTTCTGCGTCACCACGTGCAGCAGGATCGGGCCCTGCTCCGAGTCGCGCACGTTCTTCAGCACCGGCAGCAGGTGGTCGAGGTTGTGCCCGTCCACCGGCCCGACGTAGTGGAAACCCATCTCCTCGAACATTGTGCCCGAGCCGACGATCAGCCCGCGGGCGAACTCCTCGGCCTGCGCCGCCCGCTGGTAGATCGCCTTCGGCAGCAGCTTGCCGAGCTGCTTGGCGGTCTCGCGCAGGCCCCGGTACGCCCCGCCCGACGCCAGCCGCGCCAGGTAGGCCGACATCGCGCCCACGGGCGGCGCGATCGACATGTCGTTGTCGTTCAGGATCACGATCAGCCGCGAATGCAGCGCGCCGGCGTTGTTCATCGCCTCGTAGGCCATGCCCGCCGACATCGAGCCGTCCCCGATCACCGCGATCATGTTGCGGCGCTTGGGCTCGGCGTGGCCCTTGGCCTTCTCCGAGGCCGCGTGCAGGTCCCGCGCCACCGCCATGCCCAAGGCGGCCGAGATCGAGGTCGAGGAATGCGCCGCCCCGAACGGGTCGTATTCGCTCTCCGAGCGCTTGGTGAAGCCCGACAGCCCGCCGCCCTGGCGCAGCGTCCGCATCCGCTCGCGCCGCCCGGTCAGGATCTTGTGCGGATACGCCTGGTGCCCGACGTCCCACACGATCCGGTCGTCGGGCGTGTCGAACACGTGGTGCAGCGCCACCGTCAGCTCGACCACCCCGAGCCCCGACCCGAGATGACCGCCCGTCACCGACACGGCCTCGATCATCTCCGAGCGAACCGCGTCCGCCACCGCCCGGAGATCGCTCTCCGGAAGCAACCGCAACGCGGACGTCTCGGACAAACCGTCCAAAATCGAGGGGGC
>NZ_JAKSYQ010000197.1:0-22956 GCF_022829665.1 Methylobacterium sp. E-041
CAGAAGGGCTCGACCATGGACCGTCATGCGGGCATGCTGATGGGTGTTCATCCGGGGCGCTCGGTCAGGGTTGGTTGGCTTCGCAACCCCAGCCTCTCACCCCCGCCCCGGGTGAACAACCTTCATAGCTTCGACACCTAGCCCGACGCGCCGGTCTCGGCAACATGCTCCGATCAGCGCCGAGTAAGTAGTGACGTCCGCGCCTGCCCTTGAGGGAGCAGGGGGGTGCCATGGTTCAAAGGCGAGCGCGGACGGTCTGGCCGTGAAGCCAGACCAATCAGATCTACCAGTCAATCATTCTGGTTCATACAGCGCTTGATCCTCCCAAGCGCGGCTGGCCCTCACGAACGCTGCCTCCGTGGCCTCGGATGAGCGGCGCTATTTTGACTTAACTCGCATCGTCCAGAGAGCGGCAAAACTAAGCAGCATCAGGGCCACAACGAATGCGCTCATAATGACTGACTCTGTCATTTGTTAATCTTGCAGGCGACTGAATTTTTACGTGCGAAATAAATCGCGCCCCGTCGAAGCTGGGGCTTACATTATAAAATGTTCGAAACCTAACCTAATGTCATCTGTGGCAAAGCCAATGGATGAAAGCGAGTAGTCGATCTACAGGCGGCGCCTAGGCGAGATCGCAACAGATCGTTCGCTCGGGGTGGCGATCGGATGCGGCGGCTTCCTGAATAGTCCGGTCGCGGAGAACAGACCGAGGCTGCCTGCTACCGCTTTTGCTACCCAACTCATTGATACGAGCAGGGACGAAGAACGATGAGAGAACACCTCGGACCCGATTTTTGCAGTCAGAACAACACGTTACCTGACTGCATGGGATTGGGCAGGATGGCCGGGAGCGAATTTCAAGACCGCTGCCTTAAACCACTCGGCCACCCTTCCGGCGGATCGGGTTGTAGCGGAGTTCGGGGCCGGCGGACATCGGGAAAATCGAGTCAGGGGGCGAGGCGCGCGAGGCGGTCGAGCAGGGCGCGGTCGTGAAGGAGGGCCATGCGCTCCTTGGGGCTGAGCCAGGTGCGGGCCTCGTCGAGGGTCTCGGCCTCGACGACCTTGGCCTGAGCCAGGGTGTGGTCGACGTCGACCCGGCCGCGGGGGCGCGGCTCAGCGCTCGGCAGCATGCGGGTGTGGGCGTCCGCCAGGGCCGGGTCGGCGTGGAGCGCCGCGAGCGCGTCGGCCTCGTCCAGGCCGCGGGCTTGGTTGCGGGCGGCGAGCGCGCCGGCGCGGGTGGCGATCGGCGGCGGGTCGCGCTCCTCCGGCGTCATCAGCAGGCCGCGCTGCTTTAGGGCGAGGCCGAGCGCCAGCTGCCCGCTCGCCCAGGAGATCGGGATCGCGAGGACGAGGCCGAGGATGGTCGGCGCCATCCAGAGGAACAGCGAGGTGGCGATGGCGAAGGCGGCGATCCCCGAGACCAGCCCCAGCACCATGTGCCAGCGGTGGCGGCGGCCGATGTCGCCGAGCGGGATCGAGCCGTCGTCGCGCCGTTGGGGGTTCCAGCCGGTGTCGCGCCCGGCGAGGATGCTGAACACCGAGCCCGACTGGATCACCATCGCGATCGGCGCGATCAGCGCCGAGAGCAGGATCTCGATGAGGCAGGACGCGACCAGCCGGCCCGCGCCGCCGCAGGCCCGGCGCACCGGGCCGTCGATCAGCGCGAGGAGAAGGCCCAAAAACTTCGGGGCCAGCAGGATGCCCATGGTCAGCCCGAAGAGCTGCAGCGCGCGCACCGGATCGAAGCGCGGGAAGACCGGGTAGAGGCCGAACTCGGTGGTGAAGTATTCGGGCTTCACGTAGGCCGTCTGCAGCACCAGCGCGATGCCGACCACGAGCTGGCACAGCCAGAACGGCGAGGCGGCGTAGCCGGCGATGCCGGTGGCGAAGTGCTGGCGCGAGGCCGCCTTCAGGCCCGCCGCCCCGATGATCCGCGCGTGCTGCAGGTTGCCCTGCGCCCAGCGCCGGTCGCGGACCGCCACGTCGATCAGCGAGGGCGGGCTCTCCTCGTAGGAGCCCGGCAGCGTCGGCAGCATGTACACCGCCCAGCCGGCGCGGCGGATCAGGGCGGCCTCCACGAAGTCGTGGCTGAGCACGTGGCCGCCGAAGGGCGGTTTCCCGGGAAGGTCCGGCAGGCCGCAGGCGGCGGCGAAGGCCTTCGTGCGGATGATTGCGTTGTGGCCCCAGTAGTTGCCGTCGCGGCCCGACCAGTGGCCGAGGCCGGTGGCGATCACCGGGCCGTAGATGCGGGCGGCGAACTGGGTCACCCGAGCGAACAGCGTGTTGCGGTTGATGATGAGCGGCAGCGTCTGGATGATGCCGGCATCCGCGTCCGCCTCCATCGCGCCGGCGAGCCGGACGACGCTGTCGCCGGTCATTAGACTGTCGGCGTCGAGGACCAGCATGAGGTCGTAGGCCCCGCCCCAGCGGGTGACGAAGTCGCCGATGTTGCCGGCCTTGCGGTGATGGTTCCTCCGGCGGTGGCGGTAGTACAGGCGGGCGTCGGGGCCGAGCGCTTCGCGCAAGGCCAGGAAGGCGCGCTCCTCGGCGATCCAGGCATCGGCTTGCGTCGAATCCGACAGCACGAACCAGTCGAAGGCCGTGCCGAGGCCGGTGGCGTCGACCGCCTCGCGCATCGCCTCGATCGCCGCGAAGGTGCGGGCCGTGCCCTCGTTGTAGACCGGCATCAGGATGGCGGTGCGGGTGGCGAGGGCCCCCGGCACCGGCGGCAGGCGCGGGCGGCGCAGCAGCACGGCGAAGCCGAGGATCGCGCTCGTGAAGGCCAGCGCGATCCACGAGAAGGTCAGGAGGAACAGCGCGACCAGCACGTACTGCAGCGCCGTCGGCGAGCCCGAGACCGACACGGTCTCGTACATCTGCCAGCCGCCATAGGCGGTGAGCGCGACCGCGCCGCCGAAGACGAGGAGGCGGGACGCGTGAGGGCGGCCAGGGTGCCGCGACGGCGCATGCCCGAGCGCCGGGTCCCAGGCGGACAGGCTCTGCACCGGCATCGCCAGGGGCGATTCCGGCGGCAGGGCGTCGGGGAACGACCGCTCGCCCGGGTGGCCCGACGGGGCGTCGCGCCGTGCGGTCGCGGGGAGGGCGGCGAAATCGTCCATGCGCACGGCCTTTGATCCATCCTCGTCTTCGGAGTCTCGCGGGGCCGGCCGATGCGGTCCGCCGGTCCCTCGAACGCAGCTGCCTTCTACGGCGTCCAGCGATAGAGCCAGGTTTCGGTCACCGCCCGGCCGCCCCGCACCAGGGCGAGGCGCAGCTCGCTCGCGCGCTCGCTGCCGGGATCGAGCTCGAAGGCGACCCGGACGGTCCTGCGCTCCGGGTAGCTGAAAAACTGCTGGCGCGCGATGCTGCCCGGGGCCGCCGCCAGGGCGATGTCGAGGCCGCCCTCGGAGAACAGCCCGTCCCCGGTGAAGTCGACCAGGAACAGGCGGCGCGCGCCCGCGCTTCCGCGCCCGCTGCGGGTGCCGGTCACGGTGGCCAGCGGCGCGGCGGGCGGCTGCCAGCACCAGTGCTGGCGGTAGCGGAAGGTGGTCTCGGAGCCGGCGACGACGGGCTCCTTCGGCCGCCAGTAGGCCAGCACGTTCTCGTTGAATTCGGAATCGCTCGGGATCTCGATCAGCGTCACCGCGCCGCCCGCCCAGGCATCGGCCGGCTCCAGCCAGAGCGAGGGCCGCCACTCCCAGTGCTGCACGTCGTCCTCGAAGTCCTCGTAGGTCCGCGCCCGCTGCATCAGCCCGAAGCCCTTCGGGTTCTCGTCGACGAAGGACGAAATCTGCAGCGCGTCGGGGTTGTGGACCGGGCGCCAGATCGCCTCGCCGGCGCCGTTGCGGATCTGCAGGCCGGCGGCCGAGAAGGCGGCGGCGCGCGCGTCGTCGACGCGGCGGCGATCCTCGGAGCCGAACAGGTAGCTCGCCTGCATGCCGCCCAGGCCCAGGTGATCGATCGCCTTGCGGGCGAAGATCGTGGTCTCGACCTCGGTGGTCGAGGCCTCGGTGCCGGGCCGCAGCACCATCCGCAGGGCGCCGGAGGCGGAATCGGAATCGATCAGGGCGTGGAGCACGAGGGCGCCGTCGGCCGGGCGCTCGATGAACACCGCGCGGAAGATCGGGAACTCCTCGCCGCGGGCGTCGGCCGGGCGCAGCGTCAGCGCGCGGGCGTTGATGCCGAAGCCCTGGCCCTTGGCGACGAGGCGGAAGAACGAGGCGCCCTGGAACACCGCGAAGTCCGACAGGTCGGGGCCGTCGGGGAAGCGGGCGCGCAGGCGGAAGCCGGAGAAGCCCGGATCCTCCGGGAATTCCGGCAGCGCGAAGCCGCCGGTGTCGAAGCTCGCCGGATCGTAGGCGATCGGCCGGATGCGGCCGTCCTCGACCAGGAACAGGGCGACGCGGCCGGTGAAGATCGCGCCGCGATGCAGCGGCTCGATCGTGAAGCCGAGATCGTCGCCGGCCCAGATCGCGGCGGCGGGCTTGGTGCGGATGGCGCCGTACTGCTCGCGGCTGAGCCCCTTGAGGCTAGCCGGGAGGTCGTCGGTGCGGGGGGCGGCGTAGGCGGCCTTGGCCAGCGCGCGGGCGAGGGCGGGCACGGTCGACGCGTCGAAGGGTGCGCCGGCGCCGGGCAGGGCGGGGGCGTCCTCCGCGGCGGCCGGAACGGGTCGGAAGCCGGCGCCAGCCAGCACCGCAGCGACGGCCGACAGGCGCACGACGTCGCGGCGGGTACGGTCTCGCGAGACGGGGTCACGGATGGCGTCGGAGCGCGGATCGGTCGGCAGCGTCGTGCCCCTTCGTTCGGGTGGGTCGGCGATAGGATCGGAAACAGCGAGACCTTGGAAACGGTTCGCAACAATCGGCCCCTCGTACCATCCCGGCACCTGAACCCTCGGTTAAGGTCGGCCGACGATGGCGAATTCCGTCCCCTGTGTGATCGAGGCCGCGCTTGCGGGCCGGACGATGCGCGCGGGACGCGCCGTTTTGCCAGACGGGCGCGATCGGCTAATCCGGTCCCCTCATCCCGTCGCCGCCGATCATGGCGGTCGGCACCAGCGAGCGTCCCCGGGAACCTGAACGCGATGACGACACCGGCCCCCGTACGGCGAAGCCTCACCGCGATCGTGCTCGCCGCGGGCAAGGGCACGCGGATGCGCTCCGACCTGCCGAAGGTGCTCCACCGCCTCGCCGGGCGGAGCATGCTCGGCCACGTGCTCGCCGCGGTGCAGGCGGCCGGCGCCGCGCGCATCGCCGTGGTGGCCGAGCCCGGCCGCGCGGACGTCGCCCGCGAGATCGAGGCTCTGGCGCCGGGCTCCGAGGTCTTCCCGCAGGTCGAGCGCCTCGGCACCGCGCATGCGGTGCTCGCGGCGCGGGCGGTCCTGAGCAACGGCGAAGGCGGGGAGGGCGACGACGTCATCGTGGCGTTCGGCGACACGCCGCTGATCACCGGCGAGACCCTGGCGCGGCTGCGGGCGCCCCTGGCCGAGGGCGCGGCGGTGGCGGTGCTGGCCTTCGAGACCGAGGCGCCCGCCGGCTACGGCCGGGTGCTCACCAAGGGCACCCGCGTGGTCGCGATCCGCGAGGAGAAGGACGCCACGCCTGACGAGCGCGCGGTGCACCTGTGCAATGCCGGCCTGATGGCGCTGTCGGGCGCCCACGCGCTGGCGCTGCTCGAGCGGATCGGCAACGACAACGCCGCCGGCGAGTACTACCTGCCCGACGCGGTGGCGCTGGCGATCGGCGACGGTCTCTCCGTCGCGGTGGTGCCGGTGACGGAGGCGGAGGCGCAAGGGGTCAACGACCGGGTGCAGCTCGGCGTCGCCGAGGCCGCGATCCAGGCGCGCCTGCGCCGCAGCGCCCAGCTCGGCGGCGCGACGCTCGTCGCCCCCGAGACGGTGTTCCTGAGCCACGACACGATCCTCGGGCGCGACGTGCTGGTCGAGCCCAACGTGGTGTTCGACACCGGCGTCCGCGTCGACGATGCTTGCGTGATCCACGCCTTCTCGCACCTGAAGGACGTGCGCCTGGAGGCCGGCGCCAGCGTCGGCCCGTTCGCCCGCCTGCGCGGCGGCGCGGTTCTGGAGGCCGGCGCCACCATCGGCAACTTCGTGGAGCTGAAGAACGCCCGCCTCGGGCCGGGCGCCAAGGCCGCGCACCTAACCTATCTCGGCGACGCCGAGGTCGGCGCCCGCGCCAACGTCGGCGCCGGCACCATCACCTGCAACTACGACGGGGTCTCGAAGCACCGCACCACGATCGGGGCGGGCGCCTTCATCGGATCGAACTCGGCCCTCGTCGCCCCCGTCACGGTCGGGGCCGGCGCCTTCGTCGCCTCCGGCTCGGTGATCACCGACGACGTGCCCGAGGGGGCGCTCGCCGTCGCCCGCGGGCGCCAGGCGACGAAGCCGGGCTGGGCCGAGACGAAGCGGGCGGCGTTGCGGGCGGAGAAGGCGGCGCGCGCGGGGAAATCCTGATCCACTTCAAAACGCCGCGCCGGTCCCTCATCTCTCGGCTGGCACCGGCCCGATTCCTGATGCCCGCCCTGCGTAGCCACCAAGGGCTGGCCTCGCGCCGCGTCGATCCGGTACAAGCCGCCGGTCCACCGGGCGATACGAAAGACAAACCAGCATGTGCGGCATCGTCGGCATCGTCGGTAACGGGGCAGTGGCCGGTCCGCTGATCGAGGCGTTGCGGCGCCTGGAATACCGCGGCTACGACTCGGCCGGCATCGCCACGCTGGAGCAGGGCCGCCTGGCGCGCAGGCGGGCGTCGGGCAAGCTCGTCAACCTCGAGGCGCGCCTGCGCGAGGAGCCGCTGGCGGGCGCGATCGGCATCGGCCACACCCGCTGGGCGACGCACGGGCGGCCGAACGAGACCAACGCCCACCCCCACGCCACCGCGCGGCTCGCGGTCGTGCACAACGGCATCATCGAGAACTTCCGCGCGCTTAAGCAGGAGCTCGAGGCCACGGGCGTCCGCTTCGAGAGCGAGACCGACACCGAGGTGGTAGCCCAGCTCGTCAGCCACGCCATGGACCAGGGCCTCGGGCCGGTCGAGGCGGTCGCCGCCTGCCTGCCGCGCCTGCGCGGCGCCTTCGCGCTCGGCTTCCTGTTCTCCGGCCACGACGACCTGCTGATCGGCGCCCGCCACGGCGCGCCACTCGCCATCGGCTTCGGCCAGGGCGAGACCTATCTCGGCTCGGACGCGCTGGCTTTGGCGCCGTTCACCGACGCGCTCACCTACCTGGAGGAGGGCGACTGGGCGATCCTGTCGCGCGCCGGCGCCGAGATCCGCGACATCCACGGCACGGTGGTCCAGCGCCCGCGCCAGACCATCGCGACCCAGGCCTACCGGATCGACAAGGGCAACCATCGCCACTTCATGGCCAAGGAGATTCACGAGCAGCCGGAAGTCGTCGGCCGCACGCTCTCTCACTACGTCGACCTCGCCCAGGGCCGCGTCGCGCTGCCCGAGCCGCTGCCGTTCGACTTCGCCAAGCTGTCGCGCCTCAACATCACCGCCTGCGGCACCGCCTTCTATGCCGGGCTCGTCGCCCGCTACTGGTTCGAGCAGATCGCGCGGCTGCCGGTCGAGATCGACGTGGCCTCCGAGGCGCGCTACCGCGAGGCGCCGCTGGAGCGGGACGGGCTGACCCTCGTCATCTCGCAATCGGGCGAGACCGCCGATACCCTGGCCTCCTTGCGCTACGCGAAGTCCCAGGGCCAGCACAGCGTCTGCGTCGTCAACGTGCCGACCTCGACCATCGCGCGGGAATCCTCCGTGGTGCTGCCGACGCTCGCCGGCCCCGAGATCGGCGTGGCCTCGACCAAGGCGTTCTCGTGCCAGCTCACGGTGCTGCTGTGCCTGGCCATCGCCGCGGGGCGGGCGCGCGGCACCATCGATGCGGCCGAGGAGCGCCGCCTCGTCGACGCGCTGATCACCGTGCCCGGCCTGATGGCCGACGCGCTCGCCCGCGAGAGCGAGATCGAGGGGCTGGCCCGCGAGATCGCCAAGGCGCGCGATGTGCTCTACCTCGGCCGCGGGACGAGCTACCCGATGGCGATGGAGGGCGCGCTGAAGCTGAAGGAGATCAGCTACATCCACGCCGAAGGCTATGCGGCGGGCGAGCTCAAGCACGGGCCGATCGCGCTGATCGACGAGAGCGTGCCGGTGATCGTGATCGCCCCCCACGACGCGGTGTTCGAGAAGACCGTGTCGAACATGCAGGAGGTCGCCGCCCGCGGCGGGCGCATCGTGCTGATCGGCGACGCCAAGGGCGCGGCCGAGCACGGGCTCGACACCCTGGCCACGGTGACGATGCCCGACCTCGACCCGACGGTGGCGCCGATCGTCTACGCGGTGCCGATCCAGCTCGTCGCCTACCACACCGCCGTCGTCATGGGTAAGGACGTCGACCAGCCGAGAAACCTCGCCAAATCGGTGACGGTGGAATAGGCGCCGGCCCTCAGACGCCGATCAGCAGGATCGCGAGCGCCGCGAGCACCGCGCCGATCGCCGGGCCGGCGACCGGGATCAGGGCGTAGCCCCAATCCGAGTGCCCCTTGCCGGCGATCGGCAGCACCGCATGGGCGAGGCGCGGCCCGAGATCGCGGGCCGGGTTGATTGCGTAGCCGGTGGTGCCGCCGAGCGAGAGGCCGATCCCCCAGACCACCATGCCGACGAGGTAGGTCGCCAGCCCCGTCGGGATGTTGCCGGAAGCCCCCACCGTCCGCGACAGCAGGGCGCTGATGATCAGGATCAGCAGGAAGGTGCCGATGATCTCGCTCGTCCAGTTCGCGGCCGATTGCCGGATCGCCGGATCGGTGCAGAAGCAGGCCCGCTTCAGGCCCTGATCCTCGGTGACGGCCCAGTGCGGCAGGTAGTGCAGCCAGACCACGGTCGCGCCGAGGAAGGCGCCGATCATCTGCGCGGGCACGTAGACCAGGAGCTTGCTCGGATTCCCAGACGTGATCGCACCGGCGATCGTCACCGCCGGGTTGATGTGGGCGTCGGGGCTGCCCGTCGCGGTCGCGACGAAGATGCCGGCCAGCACCGCGAAGGCCCAGCCGGCGGTGATCGCAATCCAGCCCGCGCCCTCCGCCTTGGAGCCGCGCAGCAGCGCGCCGGCGACGACCCCGTTGCCGAGGATGATCAGCACCATCGTGCCGAGAAGCTCGCCCAGGAACGGGGATGTCATAAGTGTTTCCTCCGAGAGTGTCCGAGACGGGAAGCGGTCGAGGCGGCGGCCTCAATCCTCCTGCTCGTCCCAGTCGAAGGCGCGCTTCACGGCGCGGCCCCAGGCGGCGGTGATGCGCCGGCGCTCGCCCGCGTCCATGTTCGGCACCCAGCGCCGGTCGACGCCCCAGTTGCGCACGAGGTCGTCGGTGCTCCGCCAGTAGCCGGTGGCGAGGCCCGCCGCGTAGGCGGCGCCCAGTGCCGTGGTCTCGGTGACCCGCGGGCGCACCACCGGCACGTCGAGGATGTCGGCCTGGAACTGCATCAGGGTGACGTTGGCGACCATGCCGCCGTCCGAGCGCAGCTCGCGCACGGGGATGCCGGAATCCTTCTCCATCGCCTCCAGCACCTCGTGCGTCTGGAAGGCGGTCGCCTCCAGGCAGGCGCGGGCGATGTGGCCGCGGTTGGCGTAGCGGGTCAGGCCGATGATCAGGCCACGGGCGCCCTCGTTCCAGTGCGGCGCGTAGAGGCCCGAGAAGGCGGGCACGAAGTAGACGCCGCCGTTGTCCGCGACCGTGGTGGCGAGGCTCTCGACCTCGGCGCTGTCCTGGATCATGTGCAGGTTGTCGCGCAGCCACTGCACCAGGGCGCCGGTGATCGCGATCGAGCCCTCGAGCGCGTAGACCGCCGGCCTGCCGTCGAGCTTGTACCCGAGCGTGGTGACGAGGCCGCAGGTGGAGGGCACGGGCGTCTCGCCGGTGTTCATCAGCGCGAAGCAGCCGGTGCCGTAGGTGTTCTTGGCCTCGCCCGGCTGGAAGCAGGCCTGGCCGAACAGGGCCGCCTGCTGGTCGCCGAGGATGCCGGCGATCGGCACGCCGGAAAACGGCACCCGCGTCTCGCCGTAGACCTGCGAGGAGGAGACGATCTCGGGCAGCATCGCCCGCGGGATGCCGAAGGCCGAGAGCATGCCGTCGTCCCAGGCCAGAGTCTCGAGGGACATCAGCTGGGTGCGGCTGGCATTGGTCACGTCGGTGAGGTGGAGGCCGCCGTCCGGGCCGCCCGTCAGGTTCCAAACGAGCCAGGTGTCGATGTTGCCGAACAGCACGTCGCCGGCTTCCGCCTTCTCCCGCGCGCCCGCGACGTGGTCGAGGAGCCAGCGCAGCTTCAGCCCGGAGAAGTAGCTCGCCAGCGGCAGGCCGGTGAGCGCGCGGAAGCGGTCGCGCCCGCCGTCGCGGGCATATTCGGTGACGAGGCGGTCGTTGCGGGTGTCCTGCCAGACCAGGGCGTTGTGGAGCGGTTGGCCGGTGCGCCTGTCCCAGATCAGCGTGGTCTCGCGCTGGTTGGTGATGCCGATCGACAGGAGGTCCTTCGGCGTCAGCCCGGCGCCGTCGAGAGCGTCCTGCATCACGCCTTGGGTGTTGCGCCAGATCTCCATCGGATCGTGCTCGACATGGCCGGGCCGCGGATAGATCTGCGCGTGCTCGCGCTGCTTGCAGACGATGATGCGCCCCTCACGGTCGAACACGATGAAGCGGCTGCTGGTGGTGCCCTGGTCGATGGCGCCGACATACTGGGACATGGCTGTCTTCCTCCCTTGCGGACCGTGGGTCGATCGTCTCGCGCGGACCGGTCTTCGCGCCGGTTCCGCGCCGCGCACCTTGATTCAGGCGGCTTCCGCCTTTCGCGTCAGGTAGGCGGCGAGCCGCGCGGCCCCGTCCGGGCTGGTGCGCAGGCCGAGCTTCGAGCGCCGCCACAGGATGTCCTCCGCCGTGCGGACCCATTCCGAGCGGACGAGGTAGTCGACCTCCGCCGCGCTCAGGCCGCCCTCGAACGCCTCGCCGAGGTCGGCCAGGCTGCGCGCGCCCTTGACGATGGCCCGCGCCTCGGTGCCGTAGGCGCGGGCGAGCCGCCGGGCGGTCTCGGCCGGCAGGAACGGCGCCTCGCGGGCGAAAGCGGCGAGAAAGGCGTCGAAACCCGCCGCCGGCATCGCTCCGCCGGGCAGGGTCGCCTCGCCCGTCCAGGCCGGCTTCAGGCCGGGGAAGTGGGACGCGATCTTCTCGATCGCGTGCTCGGCGAGACGGCGGTAGGTGGTGATCTTGCCCCCGAACACCGAGAGCGCCGGCGCCTGCCCGCCGGCATCGTCGACGTCGAGCACGTAGTCGCGGGTCACCGCCGAGGCGTTGGCGGCGGCGTCGTCGTAGAGCGGGCGCACCCCCGAATAGCTCCAGACCACGTCCTTCGGCCCGATCGCCTTGGCGAACGAGCGGTTGATGCAGTCGCAGAGGTAGCGCGTCTCGTCCCTTGAGATCCGCACCGGACCGGGCTCGTCCGCGTAGGGGACGTCGGTGGTGCCGATCAGCGTGAAGTCGCGCTCGTAGGGGATCGCGAAGATGATGCGCTTGTCGGGCTGCTGCAGGATGTAGGCCTGGTCGCCCTCGTAGAGCTTGGCGACCACGATGTGGCTCCCCTTGATCAGCCGCACCGCCGCGCGGCTGTTCACGCCGAGCGTTCCGCCGAGCGTCGCGCTCACCCAGGGGCCGGCGGCGTTCACCACCGCCTTCGCCCGGACGGTCTCGGTGCGCCCGGTGACGGCGTCGCGCAGGGTCGCCGTCCACGTCCCGTCGACCCGGCGCGCCGACTCGACGCCGGTGCGGCTGCGGATCTCGGCGCCGCGGGCCCGCGCATCCATGGCGTTCAGAACCACGAGGCGGCTGTCCTCGACCCAGCAGTCGGAATAGACGAACCCCTTCGTGAGCCGGTCCTGAAGCGGTGCGCCCATCGGCGATGTTCGCAAGCGAACCGTCTTGGAGCCGGGCAGGGTGCGCAGCCGGGCGAGGTGGTCGTACAGGAACAGGCCGGCCCGCAGCATCCAGGCCGGGCGCAGGCCCGCGTCGTGCGGCAGCACGAAGCGGAGCGGCCAGATGATGTGCGGCGCCTGCCGCAGCAGGCGCTCGCGCTCGGCCAGAGCCTCCCGCACCAGGCGGAACTCGTAGTATTCGAGGTAGCGCAGGCCGCCGTGGATCAGCTTGGTGCTCGAGGACGAGGTGAATTCCGCGAGGTCTCCGCGCTCGCACAGCAGCACCGAGAGGCCGCGCCCGGCCGCGTCGCGGGCGATGCCGGTGCCGTTGATGCCGCCGCCGATGACGAGCAGGTCGTAGGGGGCGCCCAGCGCCCGCACGTTCGAGACCGTCGTCATGAGTCGCCTCCCGCCCCGGCCGATGCCCGGGTCGGCAGAATATTGCCTTATCCTAGGATTTTCGCAAGCGAAAATTGCGATGTTCGCTACGGCTCGTCTCGGTCGGCCACCGCGAGGGCGACGCCGTGGCGTTCCATCAGGGCGACGATCTCGGGCGGCGGGACGCGGTCGGTGAAGAAGGTGTCGATCTGCTCCAGCCGCCCGACCTCGACCATCGGGCGGCGGGTGAACTTGGTGTGGTCGGCCACGAGGAAGGTCTGGCGCGCATGCGCCAGGATGGTCTGCGTCGCCCGCACCTCCTCGTAATCGTAGTCGAGCAGGGCGCCGTCGGCGTCGATCCCGCTGATGCCGATGACCGCCACGTCGACCCGGAACTGGCTGAGGGTGTCGCAGGTGAGCTGCCCCAGGACGGCGCCGTCGCGGTTGCGGATCGTGCCGCCCGCCACGACGATGCGGAAGTCGGTCGCCTCCGCCAGCCCGACCGCCACGTTGAGGTTGTTGGTGATGATGCTGAGGTCGTCGTGGCGGACGAGCTCGCGCGCCACCGCCTCCGGCGTGGTGCCGATGTTGAGGAACACCGAGCAGTGCGACGGGATGCGGCCGGCCGCCAGCCGGCCGATCCGGGTCTTCTCGGACAGCAGCGTGGTGCGGCGGTCGGCGTAGTCGATGTTCTCGACGCTGGACGGCAGGCCGCCGCCGCCGCGGTAGCGCTCGAGCCGCCCCTCCGCGCTGAGCTCGTTGAGGTCGCGCCGGATCGTCTGCACGGTCACGCCGAACTGGCTCGCCAGGGCCTCGATCGTCACGAAGCCGCGCTGGCGCACCGCGGCGACGATCGCCCCGCGCCGCGTCTCGACCGCCGAGGCGTCGGCGCGCTCGCCCGCCTTCCGCTCGAAGCCGCCCCGCTCGACCATACGCGTCATGGAAACTCCGGCCCGGGGCTTGCACGCCTCGGATCGGAGTGTAGGTGACCGGCGGGGTTTCGCAAACGAAACGCGCAGGCCCAGGGGCCGGCGGCGCTCGACCTGTCCTCGGGGCTGTTCGAGCAGATCGTCTACCGCGACGGCGCCCGGCAGTCGCGGAACGACAACACCGACCCGATCCGCCGCGAGCACAGGCCGGCGGTGCACGTGCGCATCGTCGAGAGCGGCGCGCCGACGGGCGGCGTCGGCGCGCCCGGGCTGCCGCGGGTGCCCCCGCCGTGCTCAACGTGATCGCGGCGCTGACCGGGCAGCGCATCCGCGCCCTGCCGATCGCCGACCTTGCGCGCAGGACGGTTTTGCGCATCTTTTCCGGCAGCCGTGATGGATCGCGGGTGCGGCGCGCGTGAGCGCGAGGGGAGACCGTCGATGCCGGAGGTCGTCCGGGACGCGGCGATCGCGCCATCCTCCGAGGCCGTGTCGACCGGGCTCCGGGCTCCCGACCGACGCCGTCGCCCTCGTGCTCCTGACGCTGCCCCCCCGTCATCCTGTGGCTGCTCGTGCGGACGCCGCTCGGCATCGCCCGCGGGGAGCTGCGCACGCTGTCGTCCTGACGGGCGGAGGCCTCGGGCGCCTCAGGCGGGCGGCCGGGAATAGTCCATCCGCTCCAAGTCCTCGATCAGGCCCCGGCCGGTCGGGTGCCAGCCGAGCCGGGCCCGCGTCAGCGCGCTGGAGGCCGGCATGTCGAGGCCGACGAACGCGGCGAGCCAGCCGAAATGCGCGGCGGCGTCTTCCGGCGCGAGGGCGACCGCCGGCAGCTTCAGGCCGCGGCCGATGGTCTGCGCGATGTCGCGGGCGGCGACGCCCTCCTCGGCGACCGCGTGGTAGCGGGCGCCCGCCTCCCGCCGCGCGAAGGCGAGGGCGTAGAGCCGGGCGACGTCGAGGACCGGCGCCGCCGCCCAGCGGTTGACGCCATCGCCGACATAGGCCGAGACGCCGGTCCGCCGGGCGAGGTCGATCAGGTAGGTGATCAGCCCCTGCTTGACCGTGTCGTGCACCTGCGGAAGCCGCACCACCGACACGTTCACCCCCGCCTCCAGCAGCGCGGCCTCGGCGAGCTCGGAGGCGATGCGTGGGTTCGGGTGCGCGCGGTCGAAGACGTCCTCCCGGGCCGGGCCGCCGCCGTCGGGGCTCCCGATTCCCGCACCGGAGGTGATGAGCAGCGGCCGATCCGAGCCGGCAAGGGCGGCCCCCAGGGCCTCGATCGCCCGCCGGTCCTTGTCGCAATTGGCGACGAAGTTCGTGAAGTCGTCGTGGTCGAAGGCGGTGTGGATCACGCCGTCGGCCTGCGCGGCGCCGCGGCGCAGGCCGTCCGGGTCGTCGAGGGTGCCGCGATGCGGCTCGACCCCGGCCTCGATCAGCTTGCGGGCGCCGGCCTCCGAGCGGGTCAACCCGAGCACCCGATGCCCGGACCGGAGCAGTTCCGGGACGATGGCCGAGCCGACGAAGCCGGTGGCGCCGGTGAGGAAGATGCGCATGCGATGCACTCCGCTGTGATCAGAGCGCCCCTTGTCCGCCCGCCTCCGATCCCGTTAAAGTCGTGACCGTATCCCGGTATACGTCCCAACAGGATCGCCATGCCCGCCCGTTCCGGACCCTCGCTGGGCGCCTACCTGCGGGATCGGCGCACCAAGCTCGATCCGGCCGCCCTCGGGTTCTCGGGCCGCCGTCGCACGCCGGGCCTGCGCCGGGAGGAGGTCGCCCAGCGCTCGAACATCAGCGCGACCTGGTACACCTGGCTGGAGCAGGGGCGCGGGGGCGCGCCCTCGGCGGACGTGCTGAACCGCATCGCCGCCGGGCTGATGCTGACCGAGCCCGAGCGCGAGCACGTCTTCATGCTGGCGCTGGGGCGTCCGCCCGAGGTCCGTTACCGGCCGCAGGAGGGGATCACGCCGCGCCTCCAGCGGTTGCTCGACACGCTGGAGGTCAGCCCGGCCCTGATCAAGACCGCGACCTGGGACGTCGTCGCCTGGAACCGCGCCGCCGCCGTCGTGATGACCGACTGGGAACCGCTGCCGCCGGGCGAGCGCAACATCCTGCGCCGCATGTTCGGCGACCCGCGGGTGCGGACGGCGCAGCAGGATTGGGACAGCGTCGCCCGCTTCGTGGTCGGCGCGTTCCGGGCGGACGCGGTGCGGGCCGGCGCGGCCTCCGAGGTCGGCGAGCTGGTGGACGAGCTCTGCCGCACCAGCCCGGACTTCGCTGCCCTGTGGCGGGAGAACGACGTCCACGCCCACGGAGACGGGGTCAAGCGGCTCCGTCACCCCGTCCTGGGCCCGATCGAGCTGGAGTTCTCGGCCTTCGCCGTGGATGGAAGACCGGATCTCGGCATGATCGTCTACAACCCAGTCACCCCGGACGTCCGCGAGGGGATCCGCACCCTCGTCCACGCGCGGCAGGGCAAAAACGGCGCCGACGGGTCGCCGCCGAAGGCCGCGTAGTGCACGCGGCGCAGCTCCCGAACTCCGTGCGGCCCTTGCCGGGCCTCGTGCCGCCCCTGTCCGGAGGCCGGCCCTGACGGCGGACCTCTCCGCCTCCGAGGCCCGTCGCATCGCCCTCGTCGCCCAGGGCTTCGCCGCGGGCCGGCGCGCGGGACCCGTCTCCGCCGCGCGGATGCGCAACGAGATCGGCCGGCTCGGCCTGCTTCAGATCGACAGCGTGAACGTGCTGGTGCGGGCCCAGTACCTGCCGCTGTTCTCGCGCCTGGGCCCCTACGAGCGTGGGCTCCTCGACGCCCTGGCGGCCGACCGGCCGAAGCGGTTCTTCGAATATTGGGGCCACGAGGCCTCGCTCCTGCCGGTCGACCATCACCCCCTGCTGCGCTGGCGCATGGCCCGGGCCCTCGCCGGCCGCGGCCTGTGGCGGCGGCTCGAACCCTTCGCCGGGGACAGGCGCGGCGAAGCCGAAGCCCTCCTCGCCCGCATCGAGACGGAGGGGCCGCTGGCCGCCTCCGACGTCGCGGGCAACCGGGCCTCGCAGGGCATGTGGGTGTGGAGCGCGGCCAAGCACGCGCTCGAATGGCTGTTCTGGGCCGGCCTCGTCGCCTCGACGCACCGTCGCGGCAGCTTCGAGCGCGTCTACGACCTGCCCGAGCGCGTGCTTCCGCGCGCCATACTCGCGCATCCGACCCCGAGCGGCATCGACGCGCGGCGGGAGCTGATCGCACGCGCGGCGCGGGCGCTCGGCATCGCGACGGCGCAGGACCTGCGCGACTATTATCGCCTCGCGCCCGCCGATGCGCACCTGCCGATCGCGCAGCTGGTCGAGGACGGCACGCTGGTTCCGGCCCGGGTCCGCGGCTGGCCGCAGCCGGCCTACCGGCACAGGGAGGCGCGGCTCGGCCGACGGCTCGACGGCGCCGCGCTCCTGTCGCCCTTCGATCCGCTGATCTGGCACCGGCCGCGGACCGAGCGGCTGTTCGGCTTCCGCTATCGGCTCGAGATCTACACGCCCGCCCACCAGCGCGAGCACGGCTACTACGTCCTGCCCTTCCTGATGGACGGCGCGCTCGTCGCCCGCGTCGACCTGAAGGCGAACCGCAGGATCGGCGTGCTGATCATCCAGCGCGTGCACCTGGAGCCCGATGCGCCCCCCGGCACCATGGACCGGCTGCTCGGGGAGCTCCGCCTGATGGCGGCGTGGCTGGACCTGGCGAGCCTCGCCGCCGCGCCGGCGGCCGGCGCGACCGGCCTGCCCATCGCGGTCGCCGGCGAGCCCGACCCGCCGTCGATCGAACCGGGAGCGAACGAAGCCTCGGGCTGAGCGATCGCCGCGAGATCGTGCGGCGGCGCCGCTCGCCCCGCGTTCGGCACGGCTGCGATGCGGCACGGACGCTCAACTCCGCCGGACTCGGGCGCCAGCCTCAGGGACGGGCGGGGGAGGCGGGGCGCGGCGTCGCCAGCGCCGTGCCGAGGTCGATGGCGAGCGCCAGCACCATCGCGGCCGTGCCGAGCGCGAACAGCAGCGTGTAGTTGCCCGCCGTGTGCGCAAAGACGAAGGACAGCCCGTAGGCGGCGCCGGCCTGGAACAGCGCGAACGCCACGGTGGCGACGCTCCAGGCCGCCTTCTGCCGCTCCGGCTCCCCGGGCAGGAGCTCGCCGATGCGGCCGAGCATGAGCGGCACGGTTCCGGTGACGAAGGCGCCGACCGCGACGCTCGACAGGATCAGCCACGACGGGCCGAGGCCGAGGGCCGGAATCGCGATCGCGCCGGCCTCGACCAGGAAGGCGAGCCGGAGCGCGGGACCGAAGCCGGTCCGGTCGGCGAGGTGCCCGACGAGGATCGGGCCGACCGTCGCGCCGAGCCCGAACAGCACCCAATAGTGCGATCCGGCCTGGATGCCCTGCCCGAGGCCGCGCGCGACGAGGTCGACGAGGAAGAGCATGTGCGGCACCCACGCGGCCGCGTTGAGCGCGTATTCCGCGTAGAGCGCCCGCAGTGCCGCCCGGCCTGGCACGCGCGACGGCTCGGCACCGGCAACCGGCCGAACTGCCGCCGGAGCCTCGGACGGCCAGCCCCGCCAGCCGATGACGGTGAGCAGGCAGGAGAGCGCGCCGAGGCCGAACCAGGCCTGCTGCAACCCGCCGCGCAGGAGGAGCGGAACGAGCGTCCCCGACGCCGCGATGCCGACGCCGATGCCCATGAAGATCAGGCCGCCGGCCAGGCCGCGCTTGCCCGGCGGCACGTGCGGAAGCACGGCGGGCGCGGCCAGCACCATCAGCGCGCCTCCGGCAAAGCCCGACGCGAAGCGCCAGGCGAAGAACCACGCGACGTTCAGCGGGTAGGCGCAGGCGAAGAACGCCGCGGTCGCCACCACCATCATCGCGCGGAGCACCACGGGAACGCGGGTGCCGGCGGCGAGCGGCCGCCCGAGCAGGGCGCCGGCGAGATAACCCGCAAGGTTGGCCGCCCCGAGATAGGCCGCGGTCGAGGCCTCGAACCAGCCGCCGTCGATGATCGCCGGAAGCAGCGGCGTATAGGCGAACCGCGCGAGCCCGATCCCGATCAGGCTGGCGCAGGAGGCCGAGGCGACCGCGCGCCGGGCCGTCCGCCTGTCGTCGGCGCCGGCGCGATCGCCGTACGGAATCGGTCGAGGCCGGGCAGGCGTCGGCAAGGCCATGGGACGAGGTTCCCGCCGTTCGGTCCGAGAGTGCAGGGCGCCGACGTGAAAGCCGGCCTGGCGACAGGAACGGTCCTACGCCGTGGCGAATTCGAGGCGCACGCCGCCCGGCATCGTGCCGATGAAGTGGTGCGTCTCGGACCCCTCCCGCATCGGGCCGGGCGCGAACTCGATCGTCGTCCCCGGATGGCCGCGCACCCGGTCGTAGGCGGCGGCGAGCGCTGCGCGGTCGGCGACCTTGAGGCCGAGGTGATGCAGCCCGACGTTGGCGCGGCGGTCGAACGGCACCGCGGCCTCCGGATCGGCGATCCGCCACAGCGTCACGAGAATCGCGCCGTCGGAGACGAACACGGCGGGGTAGGACGGCACGCCGCCGGCGGCGCGCCAGCCGAGCGCGTCGACGAAGAAGCGCTCGGCCGCATCGAGGTCCGGCACGGCGAGGCCGACATGATGCACGCCACGGGTCGATGGCTCGGTCATGCGGAGGCTCCCTTGAGGCGCGCCAGCTCGGCGCGCAGGTTCGCGTTCTCGATGAGCAGCGGCCCGAGCTCGGCCTCGATCTCGGCGCGCGTGAAGCGCGGCGCGATGAATTGCGGGCAGTTCCAGTCGAAGCCGACCACGTCGATCACGAACGCGGCCACGGCCGGCGGCGCCGCGGGATGCGAGACCCGCGCGACGAGATCGGGATCCTCGGCCGCCGCGACGATGCGCGCGTGGCCGATGAGCTTGAGCCGGCGCTGGGCCAGATAGTCCATCGCGAACAGGGCCACCCGGCCGCGCTCGATCACGTTGCCCTGCGAGATGTACTGCCGGTTGCCGGGGTAGTCGGCGAATCCAATCCGGTTCTCGCCCAGCGACCGGACGAAGCCGGCCGCCCCCCCGCGATGCTGGATGTAGGGCCAGCCCTCGGGGCCGACGCTCGCCAGGTAGACGCTGTCGCGCGCCTGCAGGAAGGCGTGCTCGCGCTCGGTCAGCGCATCGCGCCCGTCGGCGGACGCGGCCTCCCGCCTGGCGTAGCTGGCGCGGGAGCCGGCGCGCGCCTGGAGCGTGCGCGCCGTCTCGCCGAACAGGTGGTGGAAGTAGGTACCGGGCATGCCCGAGAGGTAGCGGCTTCACGCGGCGGCGATAATCCATCACCTTCGCAGTTCAGAATTTCGTTTTCGGGAATGATCGCGTGGACCGCTTCGCGGCGCTGACCACCTTCGTCGCGGTGGCCGAGCGGGGCGGCTTCAAGGCCGCCTCCCGCCACCTCGGCCACTCGCCGCCTGCGGTGACGCGGACCATCGCCGCCCTCGAGCGGCATCTCGGCGTGCCGCTGTTCCGGCGCTCGACCCGCAGCGTGGCGCTGACCGAGGAGGGCGCCGCCCTCCTGGATCGCGCCCGCGAGATCCTGATGCGGCTGCAGGATGCCGAGCACGTCGTGATGGGGCGCCAGGCGGCGCCGCACGGCGAGCTGCAGATCACGGCGCCGGTCGTCTTCGGCCGCCTGCACGTCCTCCCCGTGGTGGCGGACCTGCTCGCCCGGCACCGGCCGGTGTCGGCGCGGCTGATGCTGCTCGACCGGAACATCCGGCTGGTCGAGGAGGGGATCGACGTGGCGGTCCGCATCGGCGAGCCGCGCGACAGCCGTCTCAGGTCGGTCGCCCTCGGCACGGTGCGGCAGGTCATCGTCGCGAGCCCGGCCTACTGCGCCGCGCGCGGGCGGCCGGCCGACCCGAAGGCGCTCGCCGAGCACGACATCATCGCCGGCGACAACGTCCGAACCGGCTCCCACTGGCGCTTCGGCCCGCGGTCGCAGGGCGTCGCCGTCGCGCCGCGGCTGACCGTGACCTCGATCGATGCCCAGCTGGCCGCCGCCGCGGCCGGGCTCGGGCTCGCGAACGTCCTCAGCTACCAGGCGGCCGAGGGCCTCGCCGCGGGCCGATTGTGCAGCGTGCTCGACGCGCACGCGCCGCCGCCCGTGCCGATCCACCTGCTGTTCGACGCCAGCCGCGCGCACCTGCCGAGCGTCCGCCTGTTCATCGAGGCCATGCGCGCCCGCGCGCGGAGCGGCGCCTGGGGGTGAGTCCGGAGGCCGCCCGGACCGCATCGTCCGTCGTTTGAAGTCTTTGAGCTGACCGCGGGACCGTGGCTCGAAGGCGCCCCGAGGAATCAGAGCCCCGCAAAGCGCATCGAAGACCTGAGCGGCCGGCCTGGGCGAGCCCCGTCCTCCGGAAGTGGATGCGGCAGTGCTGCCAGGTTGCGCTCATCACCTGGGCCACCGATGCCTTGATGCCCTCGTGGGCGTCCGAGATCACCAGCTTGACCGCGCGCAGCCCCCGCCGGGCGAGCTTGCGGAAGGCTGTCCCGAACGTCTCGGCCTCGGAGGGGCCGACATCCATGCCGCGCACGTCGCGCCGGCCGTCGGTGCTCACGATCACCGCCGCCGAGGCGATCAAGAAAGCCGGGAAGCACGAGCCCCTCCGCAGCTTCGAAATGCGCAGTTCGACGGTCCCGGCCCGCGTCTGCCAGTCCCGGTCACGATAGCCGTTGCGCTGGACCAGCCGCACACCCCGATGGTTCCGAGTGCCCTGGTCGGCAGGGATCCTCGTCGATCTTCGCGCCGCCGGCGTGCGGCCGTCCCCGCTCGCCATCCTGTGCGAGGCGACCGACGACGGACCGACCGATGCGGACCGTGAGCATCCTGGTCGACGAACTCGCTGCCGGCCCTGGGCTCGATCACGTCGCATGACGACCGGCGCCATCGAGAGGAAGGCCGCGACGACGGCCCTGACTCCGAATCGGAAGTCAGGGCCCGGAGATTATCGCAGCGTCGGCGACTCACCGGTCTTGAGATGACGCTCGTCCCCCTCCGGTCCGCCGAGCGACACGTGCGAGTTCAGTCGATCGAGGTGCTCGAAGACGTGCTCGAATGCATTCGTCACCGCCTGCTCGAAGGAGCCGTCGCCTTTGCCCTGCGCGGCCTTCAGAGCGCTGAGCAGTTCTTGATGCTTGTGGGTGTCGCTCGACATGCTGCTCTCCCGCCGGACCTCATGCCGGCAGGAGGGCCAAGCCCTGCAGATGATCGCGGTTCCCCGTCACGGTGCACGACCAAGCCGTCGCCGACCTCATCGCGCAAGACCCTCGACCACAGCAAGAGAGGAGTAGGCGCAGAAGGCTGGGACCGTGGGGAGGAAAAACCGCGATCGGGGTCATTCGGAGTGCGTGCGCGCCGGGATCGAGGTTTTGGCCAGCCCTCGATGCCGGGTCCGCATCCCGATCCCCTTCTGAGATCGTGGATTGGAGGGCCGAGAAATGGCTCAGGACACCGCTCGAAGACCAACGCCTCGTATCGGGAAGGACCGCGGTGCTCCGCCGCCGCATCGAGGCCGCGAGCATCGATCCTGACTTGGTCGATCCGCGGGAAATTCCGCTTGGCATCGCGATCGACAAGTCCGCCACTACCTCCGCACGGGTCGCGGCGTGCCGCACCCTGCTGACGTTATCGCATCCGCTCCTCCCGGCATTGGCCACCGAGGTCGAGGACACCGAGAAAGATGATCCCCTGACGCGGCGTGCGATGCAGATCCAGGTCGCCCGCGGGAGGATGCAATGAACGGAGAGCGCATCCCCATCGTCGCCGCCTATCGTGGTGTCGAGATTCACGCCTACCAACTGCGCCCCCGGGTCGAGAACGTGATCCAACCAGCGATCGACCAGGTGTTCGAGGCGACCGATCCAGAGGCGCTCGTAGCCTACGCCGCGGATCCATCCCACCCGCCGGAGGCCCGGTTGTTCGCGGCGGCAGGGGCCGACACGATCGGCGCCCCGAATTCAGCCCGCCCCGCTGGACGAGAGCAAGCTCGCGCGGATGCTGCGCGTCTGGGCTGCCCGAGTTGCCTGATCCAAGGCAGTTACTGATTTGGCGTGCGCTCCTGTCGAAGAGGTAAGCGGATCTCGAAGGCATCGAAGGAGCAGTTTCGAAAACTCGATCCGCGCCACCACATGCGAGGACCACACACATATCCTGTCCTACGACTTCGTCGAGCATCGTACGCACAGGGGTCGCAAGCACCGAACGCTGAACGTGGTGGCGGCCCCTAGGATCGTGCAGCGCGCTCACCCGCAAGCGCCCGCTCAACCGGATCACTCGCAAGACCCAGGCGGTAGACGTGATCGACGTGATCTCGGACTTGTTCAGTTTAGATTGGGCGCTCCATCAAATCCGCCCGGGCAACGGGCTGGAATTGATCGACAAAGCGGTCCAGGACTGGATCGCAGCGGTCGGCTCGCAGGCAACCTGCATCAAGTCGGGTGGTCCCTGGGAAAACGGCTATTGCGAAAGCTTCAACGCGAAGCTCCGCGAGGTCGTGTCCCAGGCGGTGGTGTAGCTGAGGGGTGGTCATCGGCGGTTGCCGGGTAGGGTCGGGTTGCGACGACCAACCCCGAACCCGAGAGACCCCCGATGACCGACGAGATCATGGCCCTGCGCGGGCTGATGGAGAA
>NZ_JAKSYQ010000198.1:0-542 GCF_022829665.1 Methylobacterium sp. E-041
GCGTCGTCGGCATCCAGGATGCCGTCGAGGTCGCCCACCAGCGCGTCGAGCTGCTCGGACGACGAGCGGATCTTGAACCGCGTCCCGTCCTCAGCCTCAACCGCGATCTCGACGTGGTCGCCGACCTTGGCCGCCAGCGCCTGCTTCAGGATGTACGTCGTCACGTCTGCCTTGTCGGCCATGCCAGCTCCTTCACGTTCGCCGCGGGCAACGCCGCACCGCTCGCTTCGTCGGTGCGGCAGAACCTCGCGGCACTGTGCATGGCGCACGGCCTCCACGGGGCCGGCACGCGATCCGCTCGGCCGTTCGTCACAAGGCCAAGCTATGACATTTCTGCAACCCAGGATTGATCGCAGCCGCGAAACTCAATCGCGCGCAATGCGTATTGGGATGTGCTCGGAACAGCAGCGACGCTGGTCGAGTCGTCTCCAACCTGAAAGCGAATGCCCGAATGACCCCCATCCATGCGCCGAAGCTCGCGACCAGCGGCGACCGATCGATCGGAAGCCGCATCGCGGCGTATCGGACCGCTCAAGGTCTGA
>NZ_JAKSYQ010000199.1:0-565 GCF_022829665.1 Methylobacterium sp. E-041
AGGGCTCCTGCGAGCTCGGTGAGGTTGGCCGAGGCCGCCTCGACCTCGCGGGTGCCGGCGGCGGTCTGCTGGCTCGCCTGGCGGATGTTCTGCAGGGCGCCCATCACCTGCTCGATGCCGAGCTGCTGCTGGTTGGTCGACGCCACGATCTGCTGGAAGGTCTGCGTCGCTTCTTCGACCCGCGCCGTGATCCCCTCGATCGTGCGCTGGGTCGTGTCGGAGCGCGCCTTGCCGGTGGCCGCCCGCTTGACCGCCTCCTCCGTCAGCATCACCGAGGTGTTGATGCCGCGCTGGATCTCCGAAAGGATGCCGCGCACCTGCAGGGTGGCCGCCTTGGCCTGGTCGGCCAGAAGCTTCATCTCCGAGGCTACCACCGCGAAGCTCCGCCCGCTCTCCCCGGCCGCTGCCTCGATCGCGGCGTTGAGCGCCAGCAGGTGCGTGCGCTCCGAGATGTCGTTGACCGTCTCGATGATGTCGCCGATCGTCTGGGTCTTCTCCGACAGCGTCACGATGTTGCCGGCCACCGCCTCCGCCTGCTCGCGGATCGCGTCCATCGCCCGCGCCG
>NZ_JAKSYQ010000202.1:0-948 GCF_022829665.1 Methylobacterium sp. E-041
GCTGTCCTCGGCGGTGGGCGGCATCGTCAGCGGCGCATCGAGCGCGGTGTCGAGCACGCTTGGCGGTGCCGGCAACCTGGTCGGTGGTTCAGTGAAGACTGCGGCACAGGCCGCTGCCCCGTCGCTGCCGGGCATGGACAATCCGTTCTCGAACATCGAGGGCCAGATCCGTGGCACGACCGGCAACGATCCGGAGGCCCTGAAGAATGCCGCCGTCAGCGCCATGCGCGCCGCCGTGACCGGTGACGCCGCCCAGCAGAAGGACGCACAGGAGAAGGCCGCCCAGGCACTGTCCAAGGCTCAGGGCATCCCGGTCGATCAGGCCCGGACCCAGGTCGCCCAGTACGTGAAGCAGTTCAACGACACGGTCGCCCAGACCAAGGAGCAGGCCAAGCAGGCGGCGGATGCTGCAGCCCGGGTCGGCTCGCAGGGAGCGCTCTACGGCGCCCTGGCATTGGTCCTCGGTGCACTGTCGGCCTTCTTCGCCGGGCGTGGTGCCGCCGTCGACCCGGTGCTCACCCGCACCGCCCCCGTCGTCACGACCCAGCGTCGGGTCTGACGGTGAGCGACCCCGCCGCCACCGAGCCGCGTCTCCCCGGGACGCAGGACAAGCAGGCGGCGAAGGTCGCCATCGGTGAGAGCGTGACGCTTCCGCTGATCGCCGAGACCGCCCGCATCGACAAGCGGGCGGTGGACACCGGGCGGGTGCGGGTCTCGACCCGAACCGAGGCGGTCGATCAGGTCCTGCGCGAGACCCTGCGCAGCGATCACGTCGGGGTTACCCGGGTGCCGATCAACCGGACCCTAGCCGAGGGCGAGACGCCCCCGGTGGTCCGGGAGGAGAACGGGGTGACCATCATCCCGGTCCTCGAAGAGATCCTCGTCGTCGAGAAGCGCCTCGTCCTACGGGAGGAGGTGCATGTCCGCCAGACCACAGCGGACGAAGAC
>NZ_JAKSYQ010000211.1:0-14708 GCF_022829665.1 Methylobacterium sp. E-041
GGGGCGCGCGGCCACGACCTGCGCTTCGAGGTCACCGACACCGGCATCGGGATCAATTCGGCGCAGCAGGACCGGCTGTTCAAGCGCTTCAGCCAGGTCGACGGCTCGATCAGCCGGCGCTTCGGCGGCACCGGCCTCGGCTTGGTGATCTGCCGCCACCTGCTCTCGTTGATGGGCGGCGAGATCGGCGTCGACAGCCGCGAGGGCGTCGGCTCGACCTTCTGGTTCACCCTCACGCTGCCGCCGGGCGAGGAGACCGGCGTCGCGGCGGCAACGTCCGCCGCTCCGGCCACGGACCCCGCCGGACGCGCCGTGCGGCTGCTTCTCGCCGAGGACGTGCCGCTTAACCAGGAGCTCGCCTGCGCGGTGCTCGAGGCGCAGGGCTACGTGGTGGACGTGGTCGAGGACGGCGCCGAGACGATCGTCGCGGTCGAGGCGGCGCTGAAGCAGGGCAGGGGCTACGACCTCGTGCTGATGGACGTGCAGATGCCGGTGATGGACGGCCTGACCGCGACGCGCCACATCCGCGCGCTGGCGTCGCCGGCCCGCGAGATCCCGATCGTGGCGATGACCGCCAACGTGCTGCCGAAGCAGATCGAGGATCTGCGCGCGGCCGGGATGGACGACCATGTCGGCAAGCCGTTCCGGCGCGCCGACCTCTACGCCACCATCGCGCGCTGGACCGGGCCGCAGCGCGAGACCCGCCCGGCCGCCCCGATCCCGGCGCCGGACGGCGCGAACGCGGTGCTCGACCCGGCGGTGTTCGACGCCCTCAAGGACGGCTTCGGGCCGGAGCGCGTGGCGACGCTGCTCGACCTGATGGGCAGCGAGCTGCGCGATCGCTTCCGCACCGACGAGGACGACCGGGTCCAGGTCGCCCACGACGCGCACGCGCTGGTCTCGGCCGCCGGCATGCTCGGCTTCACCCGGCTGTCGCGCCTGTGCCGCGAGATCGAGGCCGCCGCCCACGGCGACGGCGACCTGCGCCCGCTCATCCACCGGCTCGAGATCCAGCGGGCCGAGGTGCTGGGCACGATCCACAAGCTCAAGGCGGCCTGACGCCCGTTTCCCTCCCCCTCACAGGTGGGGGAGGGACCGGCGACGGGGGCCCCTACGCCTCCGGCGCGGCCGCGTCGTCCTCGGGCTCCGGGTCGGCCGTCCAGGCGGTGGCGAAGGCGGCGAGGTGCTGCGCCTCCGCGAACGCCATCACGGTGACCTCGCGCTCGGCCGGCATGGCGCCGGGATAGGGGGCGAGCAGGATGGTCTTGCGCACGAGGCGGGCGCCGGGCGCGTTCTCGGCGATCCAGGCTTCGGCCTCGGGCACCAGCGCCTCGGCGGTGGCGAGCGCCCGCGAATCCGGGCGCAGCACGATCACGCGGGTGCCGAGGCCGGGGTCGGCGGCCTGGACCGCCTGGACGATGTCGATCACGCGGTCGCCTCGGGCAATTCGTTGATCTGCACCGCGGCCTGGGCGTCGGTGAACTTGGGGATGTCGCCGAAGATCTCGGGGCCGTGCTCGGCCGCGGCCTTCGTGAAGGCGTCGGCCGATTCGAAGGTCAGCAGCGCCATCACCTGAAACGGGGCCGGCTTGCCGTCCGGCGTGCCGACGCCGCGCACGATCTTGGCCTCGTGCAGGCCCAGGGGCGACCAGCGCTCGCGCACCAGCGGCATGTGGTGGCCGAGATAGTAGTCCATGTCGAACCGGGGACCGGCCGGATACATCACGCTGACGAGGATCATGGCTATCGAACACTCCCTAGCGGCGCGTCTGCCGCGCGCCGCCGGCACGGAACCACCGAATGATGCCCGACGCAACGGCGTCCGTCCGCCGACGACTGCCGTGCTTCGACTCGCGAGCCTTCGATCGCCCCGGTCAGTTCGATGCGCGGAAACTGTAGAAATGGCCGGTCATATGTTGCATGGTGCTCGGTATATTGACCGATATGACGCCAGTGGACGATTTCGCGTACGGCCAGTAAAGCCGCCGATACGGTCCTGCTCCGTCCGTTTCGTCATAGATGATGTAGTGAAACGCGTTCGTTGTCGCGAACTCTGACTCGTCGTCGTAATCCACGACGATCTGCAATGGGTCCGTCGCCGTCTGCTTTGCCCGTGCATCCTCAACCTGCCGCACGAACTCTGCTTGGCGCGCTTGGAACGCGTTCTTATCCTTCCACCGCACGAAGAGAGGCGCGTGATACGTGATGCCGACCGCCACGCCGATGCCGGCGGCGATCGAAAACGCACGGCGTATGCGCCGTCGCCGGATATCGTAGGCGAACCATGTGACCGCGATCGCCATGATCGAGATCACCAATGCCGGCAGGATCAGCAAGAACGGGCCGCCTGCATGGATGGCAAGCACGAAGAGGACCCCGCCCAGTGCCAAGACGGCGATGGAGGTCGGCGACCATGCATCCGGCCCGGTCGTCCTCATGGCTTGATCCGGCTTGGCCAAGGCGTTCTCCGCATCACCGCCTCGGGTCCGTCGATCGTCGCCTTCCATCCGAGGTGCAGGGCGAGACGCGGCCGACTCGCTCGGAAGCAACGACGCGTCACGCCCCGAACCGCTTCAGTGCAGCTTCACCCGCGCCTCGGTGCGGCGGGTGAGCGCGCGGGCGGCAGCGTCGAGGGCGGTCTTCACTGTGCCGTGCAGGGCCTGCTCGTGCATCTTGTACAGCGAGCGGTACATCATCCGCGCGAACAGCCCGGCGATGAACATGTTCTTGCCGCGGATGAACCCCATCAGGCTGCCGACCGTCGAGTATTCGCCGAGCGAGACCAGCGAGCCGAAGTCGCGGTACTTGAACGGCTTCAGCGGCCGCCCGGCGATGCGGGCGGGGATCTGCTTGATCAGGTAGGTCGCCTGCTGGTGCGCCGCCTGGGCGCGGGGCGGCACCGGCCGGTCGGAGCCGGCCTCGACGAGGTAGGCGCAGTCGCCCACCGCGAAGATGTCGGGATCGTGGGTGGTCTGCAGCGTCGGCGTCACCACGAGCTGGTTGGTGCGGGTGGTCTCCAGGCCGCCGAGGCCCTGCAGGAACGGCGGCGCCTTCACGCCGGCCGCCCAGACCACGAGCTCGGACGGGATGAACGCGCCGTCGGCCAGCGCCACGCCGTCGGCGCGCACCTCCGTGACCCGCGCCTGGACGCGGACCTCGACGCCGATCTTGGCGAGCAGCGCCATCACCTCGGACGAGAGCCGCGGCGGCACCGCCGGCAGGATGCGGTCGGCCGCCTCGACCAGTGTGATCTTCAGGTCCTTGGCCGGATCGATCCGGTCCATGCCGGTGGAGACCACGTCGCGGACGGTCCGGTGCAGCTCGGCCGCGAGCTCGGTGCCGGTCGCGCCGGCGCCGATCACCGTGACGTGGAGCTGCCCCGGCCGCACCGGGCCGACCTGGGTGTGGGCGCGCAGCATCGCGTTCACCAGCCGCTGGTGGAAGCGCACCGCCTGGTCCTGGGTGTCGAGCGCGATGGCGTGCTCCTTCACCCCGGGCGTGCCGAAATCGTTGGTGGTGGAGCCCACCGCCATCACCAGGGTGTCGTAGCCGACCGAGCGCACCGGCGTGATCTCGCGGCCTTCCGCATCGTGGCTGGCGGCGAGCTGGATCGTGCGCGCCGTCCGGTCGAGCCCGGTCATCTCGCCGATGCGGTAGCGGAAATGGTGCTGGTGGGCGTGGTGCAGGTAGTCGACCGCGTGGTGGCCGACGTCGAGGCTGCCGGCGGCGACCTCGTGCAGCAGCGGCTTCCAGATGTGGGTGCGCGCCCGGTCGACCAGGGTGACGTGGACGTCCTTGCCGCGCCCGAGCTTGTCCCCGAGCTTGGTCGCCAGCTGAAGGCCCGCCGCGCCGCCGCCGACCACGACGATGCGGTGCAGGCCCTGTTCGTTCTCGCCCGGTACCATGCCTGTCTCGTTGCTCCTCGGTGCGGCCGTCGCCGCCTCATCGCCGGTGGTGCCCCCGTGCACAGGCACCACCCGTGCCGCCGTTCCGGGCGGGGCCATCTCGGAACGGTTCTAGACCATACCGGGATGGCCGTAATCCGGCGGGCGCCGTCAAAATTTTTTGGCCATGCCTCAAGCCTATCGCTCAAGCATCGGCCGCGAGCGGCGGCCTCACGCGGCCGGCGCGCCGGGCTGGCGCTTGGGATGGGCCTCGGCGAAGGCCGGCAGCGCCAGGCACGCCTCGGCGATGCGCGCCACGGTGGGGTAGGGCGCGGTCTCCACCCCGAAGATGCCCGTGCCGACCCACAGGCTGACGAGGCAGAGGTCGGCGTGGCTCACCGCGTCGCCCTGGCTGAACCGGCCGGTGCCGGGCTCCGTGGAGAGCCGGGTCTCCAGCGTCTTCAGGCCGCTCTCGAAGGCGTGGCGGACGAAGCCCATCATGCGCTCCCTGGGGAGATCGTAGGCCTCCATCAGGTAGGTGCGCACCCGCGGCACGTAGAGCGGGTGGGTGTCGCAGGCCACGAGCTGCGCCAGCGAGCGGGCGCGCGCCCGCTCGCGCGGATCGGCCGGCAGCAGCTTCACGCCGCCCTTGGTCTCCTCCAGGTAGTCGAGGATCGCGAGCGACTGGGTCAGCGGCGGCCCGTCGCCGTCGAACAGGGCGGGCACCGCGCCCTGCGGGTTGATCGCGCGGAATTCCGGCGCGTGCTGGTCGCCGGCATCGAGGTCGATGAAGGTCTCCTCGTAGGCGATCCCCTTCAGCTTCAGCGCGATCCGCACCCGGAAGGCGGCGGCCGAGCGCCAGTTGCCGTACATCCTGATCATGCCACATGGCCCTTCATCGGTTTCGGCGGGGACCACACCGCACAACCGGGCGGGCCGCAAGGGCGAAGCGTCGGCGAAGCGCGGTCTGGCCGTGATCGTGCATTGCCCCGCGGACGCGATCCCGCGATAGGGACGAGACCGCGACGACGCGCGCGACACGGCGCGCGACAAGGGATGACGGCCGATGCAGATCGAGACGCCCTATCTGATGTTCCTCGGCGACGTGCCGGACCGGCTCGCCGCCAAGACCGCCTACGGCATCGTCGACTGGCGCCCGGACTGGTGCATCGGCCAGATCCGCCTGCCGGGCTGCGCGGCCGACCTCGGCATCCCCGACCTGACCCTCGACGAGGCGCTGGCCAAGGGCTGCCGCACGATGGTGATCGGCGTCGCCAATGCCGGCGGCGTTCTGCCGGAGCACTGGGTCGCCGAGATCGTCGCCGCGCTGGAGGCCGGGTTCGACATCGCGAGCGGCCTGCACGCGCGCCTCGGCGCGGTGCCGGCCATCGCCGAGGCGGCCGCGCGCCGCGGCCGGGCGCTGCACGACGTGCGCCACACCGACGAGACCTTCGCCACCGGCAAGGGCACCAAGCGCCCGGGCCGCCGCCTGCTCGCGGTCGGGACCGATTGCTCGGTCGGCAAGAAGTACACGGTGCTGGCGCTGGAGAAGGGGATGCGCGCGCGCGGCATGGACGCGGATTTCCGCGCCACCGGCCAGACCGGGGTGTTCATCTCCGGCCGCGGCGTCGCGATCGACGCGGTGGTGGCCGACTTCATCTCCGGCGCGGTGGAGTGGATCGCGCCCGCGGCCGACCCGAAGCACTGGGACCTGATCGAGGGCCAGGGCTCGCTCTACCACCCGTCGTTTGCCGGCGTCAGCCTCGGGCTGCTGCACGGGGCGCAGGCGGACGCCTTCGTGGTCTGCCACGAGCCGAGCCGCACGACGATGCGCGGTGTCCAGCACCCGCTGCCCTCGATCCGCCAGGTGATCGACCTGACGATCCAGCTCGGCAGCCTGACCAACCCCGGCATCAGGCCCACCGGCATCGCCGTGAACACCCAGGCCCTCGAGGAGGATCCCGCCCGCGCGCTGCTCGAGAAGCTCGGCGCGGAATACGGCCTGCCCGCCACCGACCCGGTGCGCTTCGGCGTCGAGGGCCTCGTCGACCGGCTGATCGCCGCGTTCCCCGAGACCGCGCCGTGAGGCGGCTCGCGGTCGCCGTCGAGCGCTTCCCGATCGCCGGCGCCTTCACGATCAGCCGCGGCAGCCGCACGGAAGCCGTGGTCGTCACCGCGCGGATCGCCGACGCCGAGCGGGCGGTCGCCGGCTGGGGCGAGTGCGTGCCCTATCCGCGCTACGGCGAGAGCGTCGAGAGCGTGGCCGCGGCGATCGAGGCGCAAGGCGACGCGATCGCCGCCGGCCTCGGCCGCGCCGAGCTGCTGGAGCGGATGAAGCCCGGTGCGGCGCGCAACGCGCTCGACTGCGCGCTGTTCGATTTCGAGGCCAAGGCGTCCGGCCGCCCGGCCTGGGAGATCGCCGGGCTCGCGGCGCCGTCGCCGGCCACCACCGCCTACACCCTGAGCCTCGGCACACCCGAGAGCATGGAGGCGGCCGCGCGCGACGCGTCGGCCCGGCCGCTGCTCAAGGTGAAGCTCGGCGGCGCGGGCGACCCCGCGCGCATCGCCGCGGTGCGCCGCGGCGCGCCCGACAGCCGGCTCATCGTCGACGCCAACGAGGCGTGGGGGCCGGAGACGCTCGAGGCCAACCTCGCGGCCTGCCTCGCCGCCGGCGTGACGCTGATCGAGCAGCCGCTGCCGGCCGACGACGACGGGCTTCTGAGCCGGATCGAGCGCCCGATCCCGATCTGCGCCGACGAGAGCCTGCACGACCGCGCCGGGCTCGATCATCTGGCCGGCCGCTACGACGCGATCAACATCAAGCTCGACAAGACCGGCGGCCTCACCGAGGCGATCATGCTCGCCCATGAGGCCCGCGCCCGCGGCCTCTCGCTGATGATCGGCTGCATGGTCGGCACCTCGCTCGCCATGGCGCCGGCGATGCTGCTCGCCCACCACGCCGACACGATCGACCTCGACGGCCCGCTGCTCCTCGCCCGCGACCGCACGCCGGGCCTGCTGTTCGAGGGCAGCACGATCCATCCGCCGGAGCGGGACCTTTGGGGGTGAGGCGCGGCCGCTTCTCCCTTCCCCGCAAAAGAGGGGAGGGAGGGGCGCGCTGGTCGGGCACCGCGATGGTCATGACATCGGGCGCGCTCATTCCGGGGCTGCGAAGCGGAGCCCGGAAACCAGAGCCGCAGGTGGTGCCTCGGTTCGCGCGCGCGTCAGTTCTGGATTCCGGGCTCGCCCGCGGCGCCCCGGAATGACGGGTTGGCCCAGCCCGGCGCCTGCGACGCCCCTAAGCCGCCACCGCCTCGATCAGCACCGTGTCGAGCCAGAAGCTTCCGTCCGGCGCGAGGCCGAAATGGTGGGCGACCTCGTCGGGGGCGGTGGCCTGAAGGGCGCGGATCGCGGTGACCAGCGGCTCGGGCGTGCGCATCCGGGCGATCCAGGTGGCGAAGTCCATGCGCAGGCGGCCATGGGTGATCCTGTCGACGGTGAATCCCGCCTCGGCGAGCATCGCCAGCCACTCGGGCACCGAATAGTCGCGCACGTGCGAGGGGTCGCGCAGCAGCTCGACCGACTGGAGATGGGTGTCGAGGAGGGCGTCGTCCGGGGCGACGATGTCGGCGACGAGCGCCGGCGCGCCGGGCTTGGCCACGCGCCGCGCTTCGGCGAGGCCGGCCCGCACGTCGCGCCAGTGATGCGCGCTGAAGCGGGTCGCGACCGCGTCGAAGGCCGCGTCGGGAAACGGCAGCGCCGCGGCCGAGCCGGCCTCGGTCGCGATGTTGGGCAAGCCGCGCCGGCCCGCTTCCGCCGCCACCGCGGCGAGCATGTCGGGCGAGAGGTCGAGCGCGGTGACTGTGCCGGCATGCGGCGCCATCGCGAAGGCGACGTGGCCGCCGCCGCAGCCGAGATCGAGGGCGCGGGCCGGGCGCACCGTTCGCATGCGCTCGGCGATGCGGTCGAGGTCGGCGCCGGCGGCGTGGACTGCGCTCGCGACGTAGGACGCGGCCTGCGCGCCGAACCGGTCGGCGACGTGGGTCTCGTGGCGGCGCGTGGGGGCGCTCATGGGATCCTCCCTCAGGGCGCCGGCACCAGCGGCGCGAGGCGCGAGAGCCGGAGCGCGACGGCGAGCGCCAGCCCGTAGAGCAGGCCGACGAACGCCACCACGCCGGTCCAGCCGGAATGGGCGAAGAACCAGCCGCCCATCGTGCCGAGCACCGACGAGCCGAGATAGTACAGCGACAGGTACACCGCCGAGGCCTGGGCGCGATCGCGCAGGGCGCGGCGGCCGATCCAGCTGCTCGCCACCGAATGGGCGCCGAAGAAGCCGATGGTGACGACGACGATGCCGAGCACGACGAGCCACAGGCTCTGCGACAGGGTCATCAGGATGCCGGCGATCGCCACGGTGATCGCCAGCCACAGCACCTTGCGCCGCCCGAGCCGGCTCGCGACCTCGCCGGTGAGCGTCGAGCTCATCGTGCCGAACAGGTAGACGACGAAGATCGCGCCGATCGCGGTCTGGCTCAGCGAGAACGGCGGGTCGAGCAGGCGGAAGCCGATGTAGTTGTAGACGCATACGAAGCCGCCCATCAGCAGGAAGGCTTCCGCGAACAGCCACGGCAGGCCGGGATCGCGGAAGTGCTGGCCGAAGGTGCCGGGCACCTCGCGCCAGCGCATCGGGTGGGCGACGAAGCTGCGCGAGGGCGGCAGCGCCCACCAGAACGCGAAGGCCGCGACCAGCGCCAGCACGCCGATGGTGCCGATCCCGAGCCGCCACGAGGCGTGGTCGGCGATGATGCCGGCGATCAGCCGCCCGCACATCCCGCCGACCGCGTTGCCGCCGACGAGCAGGCCCATCGACAGGCCGATCGAGCGCCCGTCCATCTCCTCGCCGAGATAGGCCATCGCCACCGCCGGCAGACCGCTCGCGGCGAGGCCGGTGAGCGCGCGCAGCACCAGGAACCCGTGCCAGCTCGGCACCAGCGCGGCGACGATCGTGAGGAGGGCGGAGGCGAAGAGCGAGGCCAGCATCACCGGCTTGCGGCCGAGCACCTCGGAAATCGGGCTGACGAAGAGCAGCGCCACCGCCAGCACCCCGCAGGGCAGCGACAGGGCGAGGCTGCTCTCGGCCGGCGACACGCCGAAATCGTCGGCATAGACCGGCAGCAGCGGCTGCACGCCGTAGAGCACCGCGAAGGTGGAGAATCCGGCCGCCGCCAGCGCCAGCGCCGTGCGGCGGAAGACCGGCGTGCCCGATCGGATCAGCTCGACGCCGTCGCTCATGCGTTCCTGGTTCCGGCTCCGTCCGGTGGCGGCGTCGGTGTTGGGCCGCGTCCCGGGCCGGCGTCAACAGCCGAAGGCGCAGAGCGGTTCGATTCCGACGCTTTCCACGGCCGCCCGGCCGACGCACGGATCCCTGAGCCCGCCGCGGCGGCACCGGCACCGGCCGCGCGACCAGCGTATCGGCCAAGACGATCGCCCGCGGCGAACCCGGAGGCCGGGTACTCGCGGCCGGACGGAAGGGCCGTCACAAGACTTACACGGCCGCTGGATAAGCGTGACCGCAAGCACAGAGCGACGAAACGGGCGTCGCACCGGCGCCCGCATTGGCATCACCCGGCGAAACCTGACGGCTCGGGTGCAGAATACGTCATCGATACAACTGGAGCGCGCGTTCTACTGGGCCGGCGGCCCAGGGCGCGCGATCGCCCGGTCATCCGTTTCGACCCCCGCCGCTTGAATGGACCCTCCATGCGCGTTCCGCTCAAGGCCGCCCTCCTCGGCGCGACCGTCCTCCTGCCGGCCCGTGCGGACGCGCAGGCGCTTCCGGCAGGGCCGGCGCCGGGCTTTCCCAACAGCACGTCCGTGAGTCCGGGTACCGTCCTCGACCGCCTGTTCGACAGCTACGGGCGGCTCCTAACGGGCGACCCCGCGGTGCTGACGCAGAACTACCAGACCGTCGTATCGATGACGCAGGCGCGCACCGCCGACCAGACGCTTGCGGCGGTGCGCGACGACCGGACCGCGCAGCCCTACAGCGTGCTCAACGGCCTCGGGCCGCTGACCGGCCTGTATCTCACGGGCGCCGGCGCCTCGTTCGGCGGGACGACGCCCGCGCGTCTGACGCCCACCACCTACGCCGCGCCGACGCTGTCCGAATACGCGGCCGACATCGGCCTGGGCACCGGTGCCAGCGCCGGGACGACCACCTTCGGCAACGGAACCGCGACGCCGCTCGCCGCGGCGGTGAGCTTCATCAACAACGTGGTCCGGGCGAACGGCTCGACCGAGCCGGCCAAGCGGATCTTCGAGCGCTACCAGGGCGCGACGCCGGCCGTCGGCCCGCTGGACCCCCGCTACGGCAACTACAACGCGATCACGAACCGGACCGCGCTGAGGGCGTCCGACACCGCGAGCCTCGTCGTCCCGGCCTACCTGTCGAGCTTCCCCGTCCCCGCCGTCTACGGCACCACGGCGGCCTGGGTCCGCGGCTTCACCGTGACCCGGGCGATGATCGATGCCAACGGCGGAAGGCCGCTCACCGCGCCGAACGTCGGCAGCTTCGATGCGGCGGGCACCTTCACCGCGGCCACCTTCGGCGTCGGCGACTACCTGCCGGGCGTCGGCACCGCGCCGCGGCCCTACCGCGTCTCGACCTCCGTCAGCGTGCCCACCCTGCTCCAGCCGGTCATCAACGGCACCAACCCCTACGCGGACGGCGCCTTTCCGAGCGGCCATACCAATTCCGGCACGCTCCAGGCGCTCGGCGTCGGCTTCCTGGTGCCGCAGCAGTTCCAGGAACTGCTCGCCCGCGCCGCCGACCTCGGCAACGACCGCATCCTCGCCGGCATGCACTCGCCCCTCGACGTGATGGGCGGCCGCATGGAGGCCACCGCGATCGCCGCCACGAACATCTACGCCGCGCTCTACGACGCGAGCGGCAACCGGCTCGATTGGACCAACCCCGCCAACGCCGCGGCCTACGCGGTCTACGAAGCCTACCGGCAGACCCAGTCCTACCTCGCGGCCTCCTGCGGGCCCCGAGCGTGGGCGCCTGCGTGGCGGCTGCGTCGAGCGCCGCCGACCCCTTCGGCGACGCCGCGCAGAACAGGGCGAACTACCGCGCGCGGATGACCTACGGCTTCCAGCCGACGGGCCCGCAGGCCGCGATGACCGCCGCGGAGGTCCCGGTCCAGGCGCAGGTCCTGCTCCTCACCCGCTTCCCCTACCTGACCGACGCCCAGCGGACGGACGTGCTGGCGAGCACCGGCCTGCCCTCGGGGTATCCGCTTCTCGACGGGAACACCTACGGCGGCTGGGGACGGATCAACCTCTACGCCGCCAACGACGGCTACGGGACCTTCGCCAGCACCGTCTCCGTGACCATGGATGCGTCGCAGGGCGGCTACGGCGCGAGCGACAGCTGGAACAACGACATCTCCGGCCCCGGCGGCCTGATCAAGAACGGCAGCGGCGCCCTGCGGCTGGGCGGCACCGATACCTATGCCGGCCCGACCCTCGTCAACGGCGGAACCCTGACCGTGGACGGCTCGCTCGTCTCGACGGTCACCGTCGCGGGCGGCCGGCTCGGCGGCTCGGGCACGGTGGGGGGGCTCGCCGTCCTGCCGGGCGGCACGGTGGCGCCGGGCCATTCGATCGGCACCCTGACGGTCGCGGGCAGCGCCGCCTTCGCGGCGGGCTCGGCCTATCAGGTCGAGGCCGACGCCGCCGGCCGGTCCGACCGCCTCGCGGTGGCCGGCACCGCCACGCTCGCGGGCGGAACGGTGCAGGTGCTGGCCCAAGCCGGCAGCTACGGCCCGCGCACCCGCTACGCGATCCTCGATGCGGCCCGGGGCGTGTCGGGGCGGTTTTCCGGCGCGACATCGAACTTCGCCTTCCTGACGCCGACGCTCCGCTACGAGCCGACCGCGGTCGATCTGACCCTGACCCGCAACGACGTGGCGTTCTCCGCCATCGCCACGACCCGCAACGCGGCGGCGGTCGCCGACGCGATCCAGGCGGGCGGCCCGGGCGCCGGCGCCTACGCCGCGACCGTCGGGCTGACCACGCCGGAGGCGCAGGGCGCGTTCCCGGCGCTTGCCGGCGACGTCCACGCCTCGGCGGTGTCCGGGTCCTACCAAACCACGTTCTTCGTCCGCGAGGCGATCCTCGACCGGCTGCGCTGGGGCGTCACCCCCGGTTCGGCGGACAGGCCGAGCTTCGGCGACCTGCCGGCGCGCTATTCCGCCGACCTGCCGGAAAGCCGGCCGATGATCGCCTCCGTGCCGATGCGGATCCTCGACCCGACCGTGGTCGGCGTCTGGGGCCAGGGCTTCGGCGCCTTCGGCGGCGCCGGCGGCGGCAACGCCTTCGGCCTCGACCGGACGCTGGCGGGCTTCGCCGCCGGCCTCGACGTGCGCCTGCCGAGCGGGTTCAGGCTCGGGCTCGTCGGCGGCTACGCCGAGAGCGCCCTCGACACCGCCGGTCGCCGCGAATCGGCCGGCGTCACCGGCGGGTTCGGCGGCGTCTACGGCGGCTACGAGCTCGGCCCGGTCTCGGTGCGGCTCGGCTCGGTCTACGCCGACGAATCCCTGCGCACCCGCCGCACTGTCGTCGTTCCGGGCGTGTCCGACACGCCGTCCGGCCGCTACGGCGGCGCCACGGTGCAGGGCTTCGGCGAGATCGGCTACCGGTTCCTCGTCGGAGCGCCCGCGCCGGCCGTGCCGGTGGACGCGGAACTGGGCGTGCCGGTGCGATCGGCCCCGACCTACGTCGAGCCCTTCGTCGGTGGCGCCTATGTCGGCATCCACCGCGACCGCTTCGCGGAGACCGGCGGCGTCGCCGCCCTGACCGGGTCCGCCCGCGACTACGACCTCGGTGCCCTGACGGCGGGCCTGCGCGGGCAGGCGGCCTTCGACCTCGGCCTCGGCCTGCCGCTCTCGGCGCACGCGCTCCTCGGCTACCGCCGGGCGTACGGCGACGTGGTGCCGAAGGCGCTGCTGTCCTTCGGTGCGGGCCCGAGCTTCCTGGCGGCGGGCGTCCCGATCGATCGGGACGCGGTGGTGGCGGAGGTCGGCCTCGACCTGCGCCTGGCTTCCGGCGTGACCTTCGGCGCGGCCTATGCCGGCCAGACCGGCGCGCGGGCGCAGGACCACGCGGTGAAGGGCAACCTCACCTGCCGGTTCTGATTCGGCCTGTCGACGGATGCCGGCCCGGGGCGGGCCGGCATCACACCCATCCTATCGCGGCGGGGGAGCCGCCGGGGGCGCCCCGCTCTGCTGCAGCAGCGGGGTGATGCGGCGGACCGTGACCCGGCGGTTCTCGCGCGAGGCGTTCTGCGTGTTCACCTTCAGGTACTGCTCGCCGTAGCCCTGCGTGGTCAGGTTCTCGGGCGGCACCTGGAAGTTTTGGGTCAGCACCGTTGCGACCGACTGCGCCCGCCGATCCGACAGCGACAGGTTGTCGACGTCGGCGCCGACCGCGTCGGTGTAGCCCTCGATCAGGAACACCTCCTGCGGGTTGGCGCGGATCGCCTGGTTGATCGCCGCCGCGATCGTCGAGAGCCGGGCGGCCTGGTCGGGCGTGACCGTGAACGAGGCGGTGTCGAAGGTGATCGTGTCGATGTCGACGCTGCGCATCCGGGCGCGCAGCTGCGGGCTGTAGCGGACCTGGTCCAGCGTGTAGCGCCGGTCGACCGCCACCACCGGCGGCGCCGACAGGGCCTCGTAGACCGCGCGCTCGTCGGCCGCGCCGTAATCCACCACGTAGCGCTCGCGCGGGATGCGGATATCGGGCGGCGGCAGGTCGACCACGTCCTCGTAGATCGGGCGCGGGGCGCCGCCGTAGCTGTTGTCGATCAGCACGACCTCGCGGCCGTCGCGGAAGCGGCGGTAGCGGCGCAGCATCCGGCCGTCGTCGTCCACCACCGTCACGATCTGCTCGCCGCCGGGACGGTCGAGATAGGTGTAGGTGTCCGGCCCGCGCCGCTCGCTGCGGTAGCCGCCGCCGCCGATATCGCGGAAGCGCTCGTTCTCGTCGTGGCGGATGAAGTAGTTGTTCTGATCGCGCACGATGATCCGGCCGGGCTCGCGGATGTAGGTCCGCCCGTCCTCGTTGAACTCGCGGCGGTCGCGACGCACGCGGTCGTAGTCGCGCACGTCCTCGTCGTCGGTGCTGAAGCCGCCGGGGATGTAGCCGGGACGGCCGGGACGGTTGAAGCCGTCGCGGTCGCGGTCGCCGACGCGGCCTGTCGGCACGCCGCGCGGATCGTAGCCCGGCTGCCCGGGCTGGGCGCCCGGCTGCGTGTCGGAGCCGCGCAGTCCCGGCTGGCCGGGATTGCCCTGGCCCGGGCCGAACGGGCCGGCGCCCTGCGGCGGGACCGGCCGTCCGGGCACACCGGGGCCGGCGTTCGGGGCGGCATTGGGCGGGGCGGCATTGGGTGGGGTGGCATTGAGATTGCCATTCGGGCCGCCGGGGCGGCCCGGCCCGCCGGCGGCGCCGGGGGGCTCGACGGCATCGGGACGCTGGACCGGACGGCCCGGAACGCCGGGGCGCGCGTTCGGCGCCACCGCCCCGGGCTGCGCCGGCGGCGCGCCCGGCACCGTCGCGGGCGGCGTGCCGGGCGGGGTGGCGCGATCCTGCGGGCCGCCTTCGCCCGGGCGTGCGCCGGGCGGCTGCACCGGCCGGCCGGGAACGCCGGGCGCCGCGTTCGGCGCGGTGCGCTCGCCGGCATTCGGCGGCGTCGGCGCGCCGGGCGGCGGCGTCGCGGGCCGGTTCGGCTCGGCACCGGGCCGCGCGGGCGGGGCCGCCTGCGGCG
>NZ_JAKSYQ010000213.1:0-1253 GCF_022829665.1 Methylobacterium sp. E-041
TGGGAGCTGCCGTGCAGCATCACCACGAGGGGCACGGGCCGCCCGTCGTAAACGGACGGGACGTAAAGGCGGTAGGCCCGGCTCCCGGCGAGGTTCCCGAACCGACGCTCAAGCGCCGGTGGTGCTCTCAGTGGGGCGATCCCCGCAATTACAGCCATCAGGATACTTTCGTCGAGGAGAGCCGTCGGCGTCGCCGAGGGGCGACGAAGCAATCCGCCGATGATCCATCGGGCTCATCGATGGCGGCCTTCACGGCCGAGCCCGGTTCGCTCTCTGAGCCCCGGTCGGCCTATTGCAGGGCACCCACGCCGATGGGCATTGCCTGAAGGGCGAGCATGACTTGCACCGCGCGGATCAGGCCCACTGTCCGCTCGCTCGCGCCCCCGGAAGATGCCTTGTCCCGCAGGGCGATCAGGGCGAGTTCGAGTTCGGTCCGTTGGGCGCGATGACGTGTGTCCCGCTCCTGGTCCAGGAGGGCGATGAGATCATCGAGGTAACGGCCGCTCGCCGTCCGTTGCGCTTTTTCCATCTGGCGCCGCTCCAGGAATGTGTCGTGAAGGCCCCGTCGGACAGGGGCCGGTTGAGGCCGGGAAGCGTCTCGCGACCTCGACGGCCGCGAGACGTCGTCTGGTGCGGGCCACTTCGACTTGACGGATCGGGCGAACCGGCATTCGAAAAGGCAGCAGACGACAGCCTAGCGATTGGACTGCAATCGAATACGATCATAGGATAAGATGATTTTATTATTCCCCATTCAAAAGAGTTTATTTTTCGAAAGCCTAGCTGGGCATGGACACGAGCATTCAAATGCTTGTGTTGCGTTTCATGCCAGAAACCAAACATGTTCTTAAAAAGCCATGACAGATCATACGAACAAGACGCCCGAGTTTTGGCGAGATCTCGACCGGAGTGTCTCGACCCGCGTCGAGGATGCCTTGCGCCAACCCGGCCGCAATCGCGAGGCGTTGGTTTCTTCGTTGCGCGATCTTGAGGAGACTGCACGACGGGAATGTCGTCGGCGGGACACGATCCAGATCCTGACGAGCGGACGCCGGCTTCTCGGGGACCTGTCTCTTGTCGGGATCTCGGACGGACCGTTCTCCCACACCATGGAATAGTCGGACCGGCCCGTATGCCACAATTGGCTATCCCTTGATGAGTTGATACGGAAGCGCGCCCGCAAGGGCGGCTTCCGCGTCGGGACGCACAGGGATGCCCTGGCCGTGGCGCTACCTGCACCCGCCGCGGAACGC
>NZ_JAKSYQ010000216.1:0-4748 GCF_022829665.1 Methylobacterium sp. E-041
CGCGAACGGATTATTGGGCGCAAACACTGTGCTCTCGTCCAGGACGAAAGCAGCGATCGCATCGCGATCAGCGATATGCAGCGCGGTCCGGATCGATGCACCGAGCTGACGCTGAGAAATAGGCACGCGATGTTGTCCTCACCCACAGCATGATATGCAGCCGCTCGTTGGGTCGAATGTGCATGCCGCGTCTTGTTACAAGACCCAAACTGACCGGCCCACTAGTTTTCCACAACCGGAACAAGGCGTGAACAGAAACGCTTCATTAACTCTGTGGCTGACGTGCTGTAGCATCCTTCCTCCTGACGATCCGCCTGCTGATCAAACAGCAAACAGACCGTGACTCAGTCAGACTGTGCTGGTTTCAGCGCAAGACCGGTAAGCTCAAGCTTCTTCAGGGTCGTTGCCAACTTCAGGGTCGTTGCCAGCTTCCTCCGGTGCTGACTTGCGGCGAAGCTGACCCAAACCGAGGCTCTTGGCGAGTTCCGAGCGCTTTGCCGAGTAGCTCGTGGTTACCATCGGGTAGTCGGCAGGCAGGCCCCACTTGGCGCGGTAGGCCTCCGGTGTCAGGCCGCGTAGGGTAAGATGACGCCGCATCGTCTTGTAGCCCTTGCCGTCCTCGAAGCTGATGATCGCATCTGGGGTGATCGACTTGCGGATCTGAGCGGGCGTCAGCTTCTCAGGTTCGGACGCGGCCGTCGGCTCCTCACCGCCGAGGCGGCTCAAGGAAGCATGGACGCTGGCAATCAAGTTCGGCAGCTCGCCAGCTTGAACGTGATTGTTCGAGACATAGGCTGAGACGATATCAGCTGCCATCGCCAAAACGTTGCTGCTTGTATCTGCTACTGCTTCGTCTAGCATGAAATATACTTCCATATAAACGAATGATTTGAATCATCCTAGTTAGATTTTGGTAGAACAACAAGTTGAATATGGGCCGATAAGGCGCTGATACGGACCCTACTGCAAAACAGGGGTTTGTTTAGGATCACGCATTAGGTCGCGGACTCATAAAGTCCTGAGCCAGACGCGGACGGCTGCGAGCTTGACGCTGGCCAGGAAGTTTTCCGGGTCCTTGTCGTACCGTGTTGCGACCGCACGGAAGTGCTTGATCTTGCTGAAGAACCGCTCGACCAGATTGCGGTACTTGTACAGGAAGGCACTGAAGGCCGGCACGTTCTTGCGGTTGGGCATCGGCTTCACGTTCGCCCAGGCCCCCTGCTCGGCCAAGCGCTCGCACCGCGCGTCGCTGTCGTAGGCCCGATCCCCCAGGAGGGTCTGCCCAGGTCCCAGATCGCCGAGCATGTCGTCGGCGGCCCGACCGTCATGCGCTTGGCCTTCGGTGATCTTGAGGGCGATGGGTCGGCCCTCGGCATCCACCAGAGCGTGGATCTTGCTCGTCAGGCCGCCGCGCGAGCGACCCATGCCACGGGATCGGTCGTCTTTTTTTTGGCGCAGCCCGCATGCTGATGCACCCGCACGCTGGTGGCATCGATCATCTGCAGGTCACCCTCGTAAGCCTCTGACACGGCTTTCAGAAGACGATCCCAGATCCCATGCTTGCGCCAGCGCCGAAAGCGGTTGCCGCACGTCGTGTGCGGACCATAGCGCGCCGGGATGTCGGCCCAGGGCGCGCCCGTGCGCAACCGCCAGAAAATGCCGTTCAGCACCCGCCGGTCGTCCACCCGATCCTTGCCGCGCACATCCGTCGGCAGAACCGGCTCGATCGCCGCCCACTCCGCATCCGTCAGGTCAAACCGCGCCATTCACAATCCTCCATGCTGGAGGATCAACGATCAGGGCGAGCGACCGTGCCAGCCGTATGAGTTCGCGACCTAGAGCGTTTTCGGGCTGCGCTGAATCGGGCAGGTGGGGTTCACGCGAAGCTGTTGGGCTGATTCACTGATCGCTCTTGAGAAGGAGCGAAGCATGGGCCGACCCTACAGCCAGGATTTGCGCGAGCGCGTGGTGCAGGCCGCGGCCGTGATCTCACGTCGCCAGGCGGCCGCGCGCTTTGGGGTCGGCATCGCGACCTCGATCCGCTGGATGGCCGCGCTCACGACGACCGGGGCGGTGGCGGCCTGTCCGCAAGGACGGGCGCGACGCTCCAAGCTCGATCCGCACGAGGCCTTCCTGTGTGCCCTGATCGCGGAGAAGACCGACATGACCCTGGGGGAGATGCGCGCCCGGCTTCGGGACGAACAGACTCTCACGGTCGGGGTCGGCACGCTGTGGAGCTTCCTCGACGCACGCGACCTCACGTACAAAAAAGACGGCCCATGCCACCAAGCAGGAGCGCCCGAACGTGAAGGCGGCGCGCGAGGCATGGTTCGAGGACCAGCCCGATCTCGACCCCGCCCGCCTCGTGTTCCTCGACGGGACCTGGACCTCCACCAACATGGCCCGCACCCGCGGGCGTTCACCGCGCGGTGAGCGGCTGCACTCCCCGTGCCGCATGGCCACTGGAAGACCACGACCTTCGTGGCGGGCCTGCGCCTGTCGGGCATCGCCGCGCCATTCGTGCTCGACGGGCCGATCAACCGCGACGCCTTCCAGATCTACGTCGATCAGGTCCTGGTGCCCGAACTCACCCCCGGCGACATCGTCGTCATGGACAACCTCGGCAGCCACAAGGGGCCGGGCGTGCGGAGGGTGATCGAGGCGGCGGGCTCACGGCTGCTGTTCCTCCCGCCCTACAGTCCCGACTTCAACCCGATCGAGATGGCCTTCTCGAAGCGGAAGGCAGGGCTGCGCAAAGCGGCCGAGCGAACCGTCGAAGGATTGTGATCCGCCATCGGTCGCCTCGACCCCGAGGTAGCCGCAGTCGTCGCGCGTGTCCTGCAGGATCCCGAGGCGGCCAAGGTCGTCGATCTCAGCCGCCGCTTCTGCCAGATCGTCCGGAGCCGCTGTAATTCGCCGGCATCGGGAAGATCGGAGGTCACGGCGTTCGATGAATGGCTGGGCGACGCCCAAAACTGTGGCGTCCGCATCGTAGAGAACTTCGCTGCCAGCATCAGTCAGGACGGAGACGCCGTGCGGTCCGCGCTGACACTTCCTTGGAGCAGTGGGTAAGCTGAAGGGCAGATCACGCGACTCAAGCTCTTGAAGCGCGCCATGTACGGCCGCGCCAACCTCGACCTCCTCCGCCGACGGTTCCTCCTCGCAGCCTGATCCACCAAACTTGGCGAAGAGCCACTTTTCAGGAGGCAGGCCAGGAGGACAAGGCGCTTAGGACGTTTCGCAAGCTACATTGCCAGTAGGGGACGGCGATGGCCGTGAAGGGTTGAAGGCCGCCACCGAATCCCGGGGGCCTTCGCTCATGCCTGGACGAACGGGCAACAGTTTAGGTCATTGCCATAAACCATAAACGCCAAGACATTTGTGATTTGTGGCACGCCGGGCATACTCTCTGTATGGGAACACACGCCCCAAAATGGCGGAAACACTGGCATCTTACGGGAAACCACGCTCCAAATTTGCGCGCCGGAATCATCATCGCCGGGGCGGCCGCCCCTAATGGCATCGGCGCGCCAGCGTTCGCTTTGCGAACGCACCAATTCCACCGCGTCTTACGCGGTGACAAAGTCTCTCAGGAGGGCGGTGTAGCGTTTTTAGCCCCTGCCAGCTCTCAGTCGGTTCTGCCACCTAAAACGCTTCCTGGCGCCGCTCTGACAGCCTAACCACCCACCATTCCGAAGAGAGAATTTTTGTTTGCCCGCAGGGCGGACCCAATCCAATGCAGCCGCCACTAGGCGGCTTCGTTTTTTGGGTAGGGAGTGGGTTTTGGTTTTGCCAAGAAGGGGCGGGCTTTGGGCCAGTACAGCGTTTTCCGGGTGTGCACCGGGTTTCCGCCGAGTTGTCCACGTCTCCGCAGCTTCAGGCTGGGAGACGGCTCCAAAAGTCTTTAAATAATCTATAAAAAAAGGTCTATACGAAAGTTCCTGTTGTGCAGCCGTTGGTTAATCTCTCTTTTTGGGGCGTGCTTTCCCAAATTCTGGGGCGTGGTTTCCGCTTTTTGGGACGTCACTTCCAGATTTTTGGGGCGTGCTCTCACTTATCCACAGTCCTCCCCCACGGGCGCCAGCGCCCGTTTTGGGGCGTTCTTTCCCGGCTTATCGCGATTGGCTTATCGCGATCGGCGCTTTGCCCCCGGGCTTTTAGGGGTGGCAGGGTGCGACTTGGCGTGCGTGAGCCGGCGAACAGAGCATTCCAGGCTGCAATTTGGGGCGTGTTTTCCGATGCCGTGTAAACAATCACAGTGACTTAGGCTGACAACCTGTCCTTCTGTAGTTCTAGCTCGAACTGGCTTGGCGCCGCGTGCGTATAGGTATAGCGGCGTGATTTGAAGCGCCCCGAGCCGGTGACCTCTTCGTTGAAAGCGGACAGGCCGCCGGCGCTGACCATGTCCTTAAAAGCTTCTCGGCACTCCTTCCGGAACTGGGCGCGGGTGGCGCTGGTCGCATCATCGCTCCAGAGGTCACGGCCGGACAGCTGCGCCAGTCGCCCTTCCTCGATGAAGGTATGTTCGGGCTGGCTGTCGATAAACGGCCAGAAAACCTTGGCGTGGTCGGATTTCAGGCGAAACTGCACGTCGGCGTTGATGCTGACTAGGTGTCGAAGCTATGAAGGTTGTTCACCCGGGGCGGGGGTGAGAGGCTGGGGTTGCGAAGCCAACCAACCCTGACCGAGCGCCCCGGATGAACACCCATCAGCATGCCCGCATGACGGTCCATGGTCGAGCTCTTCTG
>NZ_JAKSYQ010000219.1:0-4572 GCF_022829665.1 Methylobacterium sp. E-041
CCCTTCCCGCAAGGCGTGGCAAGTTGCGCCTCCATCTGCGGAATCGTGTGGCCCGCGTGCAGGCGATGGATCGCCATCACGCGACGCTCGGCCTCGCGCAGCAGATCGATTTCGCAGAAGGTCCGACCGAGCACGTCATCATTATGGTAGCCGGTGAGGTCGAGGAAACCATGGTTGACCCGCACGAAGCGCAGATCGCTGATCCGGCAGATGATCGCTGGGGCCGGGTTGGCGTTGAACATGCGCTCGAACCGAGCCTCGGCCTGGTAGCGTTCGCTCACATCTTGCATGACCAAGGCAAGTCCGCTCGGCGTGCCATCCGCATCCGTGGTCACCAAGCTACGGATACGGTGCATCCACTTGTGTGACGGATCCCGGGTTGGGACTAGCTCCACCACGACGTCGCGGAACACCTCGCCGGCAAGCACCCGGTCAAGGGGATGTTGTAGCGGGCCGATCTCCCGGTGATTGCGGTAGTGCAACTTGAAGTTCGTGCGGTACTCCGACACGGTGGCGCCGAGATCGTCGGCATCGGCAACCCCATGCATCATCACGGCGGCGGCGTTCGCGTAGGAGATCGTCTGATCCGGCTCGATCAGGATCACACCTTCAGACAAGCCGGCCACGATCTGCCGCATTTGTATGTAGCGCGACTCTTCGATCATCGGCGTATCTCCCCAGGTAACGAAGCAAGGCTTGCTATAGTCGTCACGATCAGCCGCAAGGTCCGGTGGCCGCAGACTGAAATAGGTAAACGTGACCCCGGATTCACAAGGAGCTTCGATTTGTGACCGCCTCCCTACCATCCGTTTGGTAGTTGTCGAGCTTGCGCAGCTCGGTGGCGATGTCTTGCAGACTGGCGTCGCCCTTACGCAGGACACGGTCGGCCTCCGAAAGTTGCTGACGCTCGGCAGTGGTGACGTCGCGCGCGCTCAGGACGACGACCGGGATATCGGCGCAGCCTGGCATGCTCCTGAGGCGATGGAGGAAAGCGAAGCCGTCCATCACCGGCATAGTCAGATCGAGTAGCACAAGGCGCGGCGTCGCCTCGCGGACCCTGTCCAACGCTTCGACCCCGTCGCCAGCCTCGCGAACCAACCAGCCGCTGCGTTCAAGGACTGTGCGGAGCCGCTCGCGCATGTCGACGTCGTCATCGACGACGAGTACGTCCCCAGCCCCTTCCCCAAGCCGGTCGAGCACGCCCTTCAGCCTAGCCCAGTCCACCGGCTTCGGCACCGCGTCCGCCGCCCCAAGGGAGGCGCTGAGCGCCGCGTCGGCGACGAAGCTCACCATCACCACTGGGATATCCTGTGTGGCTGGGTCCCCCTTGAGAGTAGTGAGCACCGTCCAACCGTCCACCTCCGGCATCATCACGTCGAGCAGAATCACGCGCGGTGCGAGGCCACGTGCCAAATCCAGGCCGGTACGGCCGTCCCCGGCCGTGCGCACCGAGAACCCCTGCCGCGCCAGGAAACGGCCCATGAGGTCGCGCTGGCTCGCCTCATCGTCAATGACCAACACTAGGCCGCGCGCACCCGAGCCGGTGGCTCCGTCCGAGGCTGGCCTCTCGACCACGTCGGCGCCATCGCGCTCGGAAAGTGCCGCAGGCACAACAAGGATGAACCTCGTTCCTTGTCCGATCGCGCTCGTGACGGTGACGTCGCCGCCGAGCAGTTGCGCGAACGCCTTTGTCAAGGCGAGACCGAGGCCGGTGCCGCCGTATTTGCGGGTCGTGCTCCCATCGGCTTGGACGAAGCGCTGGAACAAACGCTCGACTTGCTCCGGGCTCATGCCGATGCCAGTGTCCTGCACCGACAGGACAAGGTGGTCGCCATTCGCACCCGGTTCGCGGTGCGCACGCAGGATGATGGTCCCGGCTTCGGTGAACTTCGCAGCGTTGGAAAGTAGGTTGAATAGGCATTGGCGTAACTTGGTCGCGTCTGTTCGCACGGTGCCAAGCCCATCGCCCAAATCAAGGACGAGGCGGTTGCCCTTTTTGGACACCAGGGCCTCGACGGTGCCGGCGGCGTCACGGAGGAATGCCTCGAGGTCGATGTCCTCGGCGTAAGTCTCCATCTTGTCTGCTTCGACCTTCGACAAGTCGAGCACATCGTTGATCAGCCCGAGCAGGTGCTTGGCGTTCGACTTGATCTTTCCCAGGTCCTTGAGCAGGCCGTCCTGGCCGAGCTCCTCCGCCTCCTCCTCAAGCATCTCCGAATAGCCGATCACAGCGGACAGCGGTGTCCGCAACTCGTGGCTCATATTGGCGAGGAAGCTGCTCTTGGCCCGGTTGGCATCCTCGGCAGCTTCGCGGGCGGCCTCAGCGTCGCGGCGCGAGTCCTCCAACGCTGCCTGGCTCGCGCGAAGGCCCGCATTAGCGGCGTCGATGCGTCCGAGCACCTCCTCGCGCTCTATCATCGAGCGGCGTAGGGCGTCGCATACCCAGACCATGGCGAGGCCAACCACGAGGTACTGTGCGAGTGCTACGACCTGCCCGGGGTTCAGCCCGACTGCATGATCCGACCGTTGGAAGAACCACGCGGCTGCCAGCAGAGAGGACGCCACCGCGAGGACGCCCGGCCCCCGGCCAAGGGCGAGCGCGACGAGGAACACGATGGGGAGGTACAGGAGGAACGGGGCAGTATCGAGGGGCGCCAGGAACCGGAGCAGCGTAGCCGCCGCGACCGCCGTGACGGGTATGGCATGGCGAGTGACCGGACCGAAGCTGTGGCCCGATAGGACCTCCATGAACCTTCGCAAGCGTCTACCTCCCCGTGAGGAGCCGACCCGGCCTCACGCGACGTCGCCGACCTCGTCGGTGATCACCGTGAAGCCCGCAAGCGGGGCGGGTCCGAAAATGGTCGTGATCGAGCAATCCGTCGCGTCGCGACCATAGGCCATCACGATGCGGCCGATCCGAGGCCGATTGTGCCGAGCGTCGAACGCATACCAGCATGGCCCCGTCGGACCGTCGAGGTGGACCTCGAACCATGCGTGTAAGTCCATCAGCGCCGGGTCTTTTCCGGAGGCCGATGTCGCTGAGGTAGCTCATGACATAGCAGGCCGGGATATTCATGCACCGGCACAGCGTCACAGAGAGGTGCGCGAAGTCGCGACAAACGCCAACCTGCTCGCCGTAGCCGTCGAAAGCGCTGCGCGTGGTATCGGCCTGATTGTAGTCGAAGCGCAGCCGAACGTGCGCGTAGTCGACGATGGCCTGTTCACGCGCGCATCCCTCTGGCATCGAGCCGAACAGGTTCCAAGCGGTCTTCAAGTGCTTGTCGAGGTCGCAATAGCGCGAGCCGAGCAGGAACGGCAGCACCTCGTCCCAAAGGTTCTGAACCGGGATCTGTGGGGCGTCGAGGGCATGATCGTCGGGCCGCTTATGGTCCTTTATCTCGAAGTCGGCTGACATGTGATCCGCCCCCCGGGACGTAGATGCAGGTGACGAGGTTGCCAAATAGGTCGTGGAACTAGCGGGCGGCAACCGGCGGATCGAACGCGATGACTTCGCGTGAGCGCAGGTCGAGGTGCCGTTCCAGGCGGACGTTGAGCAATAAAACCATCGGCGTCGAACTGAACGTGTCGAGGGCTATGGTGTAGCCGCAACGGATGCGCACGATCAGCCTTCCTCCTTGGAACGCTGGGCCAGGCAAAATGTCCGCCGAACCGTCGTTTCTGGATCGACGCTGAGCCGGCGGGCCTCCGCGGATAGACCGAACCAAAGCATGTCACGGGACGAAACCGAGCGAACGACGTTATGAGGTGGCACGCTGGGTGTAGCTCGGCGTCGAAGGGTGCAAGCGTATGCCGATGGACGTGACGATTGCTTCTAAGCAGCCCGCCCAGGTGCCGCCGCCACTTGTGCCCGGCCTGCGCGGCCTGCTGACCCTCGCGGTGGGGGTCGTGCTGATCGCGGCGCTGTACTTCGGGCGCGAGGTGTTCATCCCCCTCGTGCTGGCGGTGCTCCTCAGCTTCGTTCTGGCCCCGGTGGTCAACCTGTTGCGCCGGATCAAGTTCGGGCGCGTGCCCTCCGTGATCGTCGCGGTGCTGCTCGCGCTCGGAGTGATCGGCGGCATCGGCGCGGTCCTCGGTACGCAGGTGGCCGGGCTCGCTGGCAATCTGCCGCAGTACCAGGCGACGGTCTCGAAGAAGTTCGCCGGCCTGCAGCAAGGCTGGCTCGGCGATGCCAACCGGGTCATCGCCAAGTTCAGCCACCAGGTTCACGACGTCACCCAGAAGGCCGACGCAGCCGGCACCACCGCGGCAACCGGCCCGGGCGGGGATACGCCTAGGGCACAGCTTGTCTGAGTGCAGGAGCCCGAGATTTCGCCGCTTGCGCTCGCGGAGAAGGTGCTGGGCCCGATCTTTGAGCCGCTGACCACCGTTGGCATCGTCTTGGTCGTGGTTGTGTTCCTGCTCCTTCAGCGTGAGGACCTGCGCAACCGCATGATCCGCCTGTTCGGGTCAAGCGACCTGCATCGCACCACCGTGGCGATGGATGACGCGGCCGGTCGTCTCGGCACCTACTTTCTCGCCCAGCTCGGCATGAACGCCGCCTTCGGCGTCATC
>NZ_JAKSYQ010000222.1:0-2507 GCF_022829665.1 Methylobacterium sp. E-041
TCGAGCGCGCGGTGCATTACGACGGGCTGTCGGAGGATCTGGCGCGGCGGCTGGAGGCGCGCGCCAAGGAGATCGCGATGGAGGCGCTGACCCAGGCCAACCGCGAGGCCCACGCCGCCTGCGCCACCGATCCCGGCGGCCTCCACCGCTGGAACTTCGGTCTCTACGTCTACGCCGAACAGGCCTTCCCACCGGCGTCGCCCACCCGGCCGGCGGAACCGTCGGCGGACGGACGCTGAGGGTTCGCAAGGTGCGTGCATTCCCGACTCGCCGGCTCGCTCTGCGCTTGCTCGCGGGTGCCAGCGCCCTGCTGCCCGGTGCAGCCCGATCCCAGGACGCCCTGCGCGACCAAGGGATCGGCGGCACGGGCATGAAGCGTACGGACGAGCCGCGCGAGGGTTTCCCGGGGGAAGGCGACCGCGGCATCGGCGGCACCGGCGTGATCGGCACGATCCGCGGCTTCGGCTCCATCCTGGTCAACGGCCTGCATATCGCCTACCCGGACGACGTCGGCGTCCTGGTGGACGGCGAGCCGGGCAAGATCTCTGATCTCAAGGTCGGGCACGTCGTGCGCGTGGTGGCCCGTCCCGAGAATGGCGGGTTCAGAACGCGACGGATCGACGTGACGAGCGAGGTGGTCGGGACCGTCGAGCGCGCGGAGCCTGGCCGGCTCACGGTGTTGGGGCAGCGCGTCAAGACGACGGGCGTGCCGGGGGACTGGCGGCCCGGTGCGCGCGTGGCGGTGAGCGGCCTGCGCCGTCCGGACGGGGTCATCATCGCAAGCCTGATCGAGCCTCGCCCAGGCGGCCCCGAGCGTGTCGCCGGCCCTGTGCGCCGAGGCGCCGACGGAACGTCGATGATCGGCAGTCTCCGGCTCGCGGGCGCCGAGATGCTGCCGGCAGGGCGGCGTGCCACGATCATCGGCAACACGGCGGACGGCGAGCTGCGGGTGACGAACGCTGCCGGCCTCGCGTTCCCGCCGGGCCTGCGTCGTGCGTCGATCGAGGCGTATGTGGGACGGGCCGGCGCCGGGCTCGATCTCGGCTCGGGCCTTGCGGTGTCCGGGAGGGCGGGGGCGTCGGTGCCGCGGCGGGGAAGCGTGCGAGTTGTCCTCACCGCGGACGTGACGCGGGACGGCGCGCTCACCGTGGAGCGACTGCGGGTGGAGGATCGGATCGCACCGCGGGATCCGCGGGGCGGCCCGAGCGACGGGGCGCCCCGCTTCGATCGCGAGCGCGATCACCTGGATATGCGTGGTTTGCCCGGCGAGCCGCGCGGCAACTTCGGCGCGGCGTCTAGTGACAGGGCGAGGACGCCCGGAGGGATCGATACGCGTACCCCCGTGATCGATACGCGGCCGAGCCCCGGCGGCATTCCCGGCAATGGATCACTCCCCGGAGGCGGTGCACCGGCCGCCCCCGGGGGCGGCGGTGGGCCCGGCGGCGGTGGGCCCGGCGTCTCGCCCGGGGCCGGATTCGGCGGCCCGGGGGGCTTCGGACGGGGTCGTTGACCACGCCGTGGCGACGCCCCGAAGGTCCCGGCGGGCTCGATCTCAACGCACGCCCCCGACTCGCCGAAGGATGTCGCAGGATCGAACGCGTCGACGTTCGACGCGCGTCGACCATGAAGGCCGAACGACCGTCGGCGTTCGGGGAGCCCTTGATCCAATCGTGATCAGAAACTGTATCCAACGCGCAGCCGCATCAGATGTCGGTCGAACTCAGACAGGTCGAGTGGACCAGGCTCGCCGACAGCCCATCCCGCGATCTGGAAGCTCCAACTGAACGAAGCCCAGGCCCGCCGTGATAGGACTGGTAAACGCGTTCGGCGATAGTTGCTTTTCTCGGCATACATTGCGGCGTCCGCGGCCGACAGGGTCGACGTGACGGCGTCGCCGCATCGCCAGACGGAACCGCCAGCCGAAACGGACAGTCGGAAGGGCCTATCTGGTGGTCTCAGTTCGGCCGCCACAGCCCGACGTAGTTGTGCGAGACGGTGCGCGAGCCCCTCCGGTGTGGTCTCTTCGAGGAGCATGTAGAATTCGTCGCCCCCGACGCGCGCGACGTTTTCGCCGGGCAGGAGCAGGCTCGTCAGCCACGTACCCATGAAGCGGATCGCTTCGTCCCCGGCGCCGTGCCCGTAGGTGTCGTTGATCTCCTTGAGGTCGTTGATGTCGACCACGACGAGGGAGAAGGTGACGTGCGAGTGGGCCGCTTCTTCATAGGGATCGGCGACGATCGCCTCAAAGCCACGTCGGTTCGGAAGCCCCGTCAACCCATCCTTGAAGGCCGCTTTAGCGAGACGCTTCGTCGTGGTGATGTTCTGGCAGATCGTCAGGATGCGGACGACCTTTCCGGTTTCTTCATCTAGGTGTCGAAGCTATGAAGGTTGTTCACCCGGGGCGGGGGTGAGAGGCTGGGGTTGCGAAGCCAACCAACCCTGACCGAGCGCCCCGGATGAACACCCATCAGCATGCCCGCATGACGGTCCATGGTCGAGCTCTTCTG
>NZ_JAKSYQ010000225.1:0-435 GCF_022829665.1 Methylobacterium sp. E-041
CTCTCGGTGGTCTTCACGCTCTGGCTGTCGAGCACTGCAGCGGTGGGCGAGGCGCTTCGACCGACCCGCTCGCGATCCGCCATGACGAGGTGATGATTGATCCGACCGAACAGGCCCTCGTCGCGCCAGCGCACGAAGTAGCCGAACGTCGTGCTGCGCGGAGGCAGGTCCTTCGGGATCATCCGCCACGCGATGCCGCCTCGCAGCACTGAGACGATCGCGTTCCAGATCTCGCGCATCGTCCAGATGGCGGGCCGACCGCACGAGGCCGGCTCCGGCATCAGCGGCGCAAACACGGCCCATTCCGCATCGGTCAGGTCGGTTTCGTAGCGCAGGCGCGAACGGCTATGCTGCCGGCGAGTGGTCGAGGTCCACATGGTACATCCAGATCAGGCTTCAGCACCCTTCTGGAATCACCGCCATCCCGGCCACTCA
>NZ_JAKSYQ010000230.1:0-1135 GCF_022829665.1 Methylobacterium sp. E-041
TCAGAAGGAGCGACAGGACGCATTCGATCGTGAGTCCGATCGCAAATGGCGCCACTGGGACTATGCTGTTTGCATCGGCTGCAGCGCGCATGAAGGGCGAGTTCGGCACGTGGTCACGAACCCCTTACGTGTTCTTGCTGGAGCTTACGCGGCCGATGACGACCTATCCTCAAGGAGGTCCCAGTTTGTCTTCACCGCTGTCGGGCCCCGACACCGCCGGACGCAGGTCGCTGTTCGCATTAGCCAAACCCAGCCATAAGGCCAACCGACAGTCGGATATCGGCTGCTTACTTCGGCGCTAATCTGCGTTGTGATCTATTATGCCCTTCGCGAATTGAACTAAGTCCGCCCTGATCGGTTTTCCGGAAAACGGAGGGTCACATGCGACTAGCTGCCATCGTGTCCTTGTGCTCGATCTGCGTTGCCGCGCAAGCCTTGGCGCAGGACGATAAGAGCGGAGATATCAACCCAGGGGTCCGCATCGAGTCGGATGTCGACCAAAAGCCCGCTGCCAAGCCTGAACCCGAGATCAAACAGCAGGCCGATCTCGACACGTTCCAACTCGCTTCGGCGCATCGTGAGCGTGCTGAGTCGATGCGCGAGAAGACGAACGGCCTGTGGCAGTCATGGCTTGTTTCGGTCTGTGAGGGCTGTGGGCCGGAGCGTACGCCGTACTTCAAGCGGCGCAGTCAGCTAAGCGAGAAAGCACCCGCAAATGCTGCGACTGCCGCAACTACGGCACAGCAGCCTGCTCCGAAGGCGGCGGCGCCTAAGGCTGTGGCCTCTCGTACTGCAACTCGCCGAAGCGTCGCTAGCATCTACGAGGATTTGTCCGACAGCCGCATCGATGAGATCCGGCGCACTCCAAAACAGTAGGCTAAGCCTTTTTAAGGGCCCAAGCTTTTGTGGGCTCAGCAAATCCAACTTCGGCGGATGTCAGAGAGGCTCATCCGTGGATTTGCCTGCTGGGCCGAGGCAGCTCGGTGTCGCAGCGAAACATCATTTTTCAGGCGGTAGACACAAGCGCTTGAGCAGTTGTGAAGCAAATGCGCCGGCCACGCTCCAGGACCGTAGCTGCCGGCTCTCGCTGTTTTCGACCACCGTGCGAGTGGGTCAGAGCAACGCCTTCGCTACG
>NZ_JAKSYQ010000170.1:0-1832 GCF_022829665.1 Methylobacterium sp. E-041
GAGTTGGGGATGGATCGGCGGATTGCTTGGCGCGCAACTCGGAGCCACCCTAGGCATCCTCCTCGCCGCATCCTTCAAGCTGCGCCGCTAAAACTACCGAGACCTCAAAGAACCCCGTAGAACTAGACGCACGTTAGCCAAATGTTGACCCTTAACGCTGGAAAAGCTCGCACATAGGTCCAGTCTACTCGTCAGGATCCATGCGTTTAACCGCACGAGCAGGGATGGCGTGGGACGGAAGCGAGGCCGGCTGAACCCGCCGGCTTGGAGACGTCCGCCGTGACCCCGTCTGTCAGCCCTTCGGATGCCGAACCCCGTCGCATCCTGCACGTGTTCCGCGCGCCCGTCGGCGGCCTGTTCCGCCACGTGGTCGACCTCGCGCGGCTCCAGGCCGCGGCCGGCCACCGTGTCGGAATCGTGTGCGACGCGACCACCGGCGGCGAGCGCGCCGTCCAGGCGCTGGCCGATCTCGCGCCCTGCCTCGCGCTCGGCGTCACCCGGATCCCGATGCGGCGCAACCCGCACACCTCCGACCTCGCCTGCCTGCGCGCGGTGGCGGCCCGGGCCGAGACTGTTGCCGCCGACGTGCTGCACGGGCACGGCGCCAAGGGCGGCGTCTACGCCCGCCTCGCGTCCGTCCCCGGCAGCCGCAGCGTGATCCGCGCCTACACCCCGCACGGCGGCAGCTACAACTATCGGCCCGGCAGCCCGTTGCACCGGCTCTACATGGGCGCCGAGAGCCTCCTCGCCCGCCGCACCGACGTGTTCCTATTCGAGAGCGAGTTCGTCGCCGGGCGCCATCGTACCTATGCCAGCATCCACGGCCGCGTCAGCCGCATCGTGCACAACGGCCTGAGCGAGGCCGAGTTCGCGCCCGTGACGCCGGCAGCCGATCCGTTCGACCTGCTCTATGTCGGCGAGCTACGCGAGGCCAAGGGCCTGCCGATCCTGCTTCAGGCCCTGGCCCTGCTGCGCGCCGAGGGCCGGAGCGTCCGCCTGCTGATGGTCGGATCCGGTGCCGATGCCGGGCTGCTCCAGGCCAAGGCCGAAGCCCTCGGCCTCGCCGGCGCCATCGCCTTCGAGCCGGCGCAGAACATCCGCTCGGTGCTGGCCCGCGGGCGGATCATGGTGGTGCCGTCCTTCGCCGAGTCCCTCCCCTACGTCGTGCTCGAGGCGGTCGCCGCCGCACAGCCCCTGGTTGCCACCGATGTCGGCGGCATCCCCGAGATCTTCGGCTCGGCCGCGGGCGATCTCGTCCCGGCCCGCGATCCGATCGCGCTGCAGCGGGCGATCGCCCGCGTCCTTGACGAAGCGCCCGCGAGCCGCGCCGCCCGCTTCCAGGCCCTGAGCGACTCGGTGCGCCAGCGCTTCTCGATGGAGCAGATGGGCGCCGACGTGCTCTCCGCATACGCCGCCGCCTTCCGCGCCCAACGCCAGGACGCCGCTGCCAAACCAGAAGACAGCACAACCGCTCGAATGGTGGGAACCGAGCGATAAACCCCTTATTATCGGTGATCTCCTCTAGCTCGCCCGAACACGGGCGTGACAGTCGATACTCATTAATCAAGCTGAAATGATTGATTGTAGAGGGTTATTTATCTTACTTCTCGCGCCAGGCTTTGGCGACCTGGTCGGCGAGCGGCTTCATCAGGTAGCTCATCACGGAGCGCTCGCCGATCTGGAGGAAGGCTTCGACCGGCATGCCGGGCACGAGCTGGACCTCGCCCAGGCGCTCGCGCTGGGTCTCGGGCACGCGGATGCGGGCGGTGTAGTAGCTCTGTCCGGTCTTGGGATCGGTCGAGACGTCGGCCGAGACGCGGCTCACCGTGCCG
>NZ_JAKSYQ010000233.1:0-1619 GCF_022829665.1 Methylobacterium sp. E-041
TTCACCAGAAGAGCTCGACCATGGACCGTCATGCGGGCATGCTGATGGGTGTTCATCCGGGGCGCTCGGTCAGGGTTGGTTGGCTTCGCAACCCCAGCCTCTCACCCCCGCCCCGGGTGAACAACCTTCATAGCTTCGACACCTAACCGACGCCACGAAGCGCCGGGACGCGCTGAACGCAGATCCGGTCAAGAACGCCGACGAGATCAAGTCGCTCGAAAAAGAAATCCGCACCTCACGGACGCGATCAAGCGGTCGAAGGATGGCGCTGGGCCGAGTGAGGTGTCCGCGATCCCGATGAGCTACAGCGGACCTCTCGCGAACGCTGGTAGCTTAATTCAGAAGGCGTCGTTTGGAGGCGGCCCCGGTATGCGCGGCGGCTCCGCGGGCCTTGGCGGCTTCGGCGGCCCGCTCCCGACGATGGGTGGTGGCTATGGCGGTGGCTCGGGCGGGGGAGGTGGTGGCACGGGGCACATCATTCCTCCGCCGCTCGGTGGAAGTGCTCCGGTCCTGTCCAGCTCCGGTGGCGGGAACACGGGGAGCTACACTGGGAACGATGGTCGCCGCGCCGCGCGTGGGCGGTTGAGCGCGCAGGGCCGAGACAACATCGCGCCGTGGATGGAGATGCTCCAGCGCCCCGTCTCCGAAGGCGGCCTCGGCATGCTGAAGGGGAAGGCCCAAGCGACGATCGCCATGATGCAGGGCGAGTCGGGGTTGAACCTAGATCCGAGTATCCCCGGCGACTCCGGTCACGCGCACGGCACCGCGCAGTGGTCGGATGCGCGGGGCAACCCGCGTTTCCCTCTCCTTCGGAAGTACGCCGCTTCCCAAGGTAAGGATTGGCGTGATCGTGGAGTTCAGCAGGAATATCTCCGCATGGAGATGCTGGGTCTGCCGGGAGCGGTAAGCCACAACAAAGCCTATCGCGCGATGATGGGTGCACCGAGCGATGAAGCTGCGCTCTACGCCGGCATCTCGAAATTCGAGAACCCTCGGCATCACGACCTCGCCTATCGGATCCGCCTGCCATTCTTGAACCGACTGCGGCTGGACGGTGAAAGCGCGGCGTCTGCGTCGGCATCAGGCGGCGGTGCGGCGACCGGTCTTGACGGTCAAGTCGGCGTCGACCTTGGCAATGGCACCATGCGGATGCCAAATGGACGTATCCGCTCAAAAACCTACGGTTCTGGATCTGGGCCGTCTACTGATGCTCCCGGATCTTCCAGCCGCATGGGCGATCGGATGATGCAGCGGATGTATGGAGATCAGGCTCCAGTCGCTAAGGGTGGCAAAGGCTCACTCGACATCACCCTTCACGGTTTACCCGCTGGAGCGAAGCCGCGCGCTTCCATGGACGACTTGTTTAAGGAAGTGAACGTGTCGAAAAGCCGGCAGATGGAGACGACGAGTATCTGATCAGTGCCCCCTTGGGATGATTGACGGACCGTCTGCCCGGAGGCAATTTCATCCTCAGGGCTCGTAGCGAAGGCGTTGCTCTGACCCACTCGCACGGTGGTCGAAAACAGCGAGAGCCGGCAGCTACGGTCCTGGAGCGTGGCCGGCGCATTTGCTTCACAACTGCTCAAGCGCTTGTGTCTACCGCCTGAAAAATGATGTTT